>NZ_JAVKEA010000197.1:0-26320 GCF_040221695.1 Coleofasciculus sp. E2-BRE-01
GCGTTATACAATATCCGCTTCTCAAACCCTGATAAATTCAGGACTTGCATCTCAATAATCACCGTTGTCTCATCAGTGAGTTTGGCTTTTACATCCAGGAACGTATCTTTAATTCCCTGAATCTTCGGGGCGAGATAAGGATTAATAATTTCTAACTCGGTGATGCGGGGATGTCCACCGTAGAGGAGGGAATTCAGGAAACTAATTAGGATTTCTGGGTTTTGTTCAGAACCAAATATCTTTTTAAAGGCAAAATCAGTTTTGGGATTAATGAAAATCATAGTTATCTTCCCCCGATTAACAGTTTACCTAAAAAACAGGCGATCGCATGGGCTTACTACATCCGTCAGATAACTTGGTGGGTTACAGCGGATAGGTAATTACATGAATCAACAGGCGATCGCAGTCTCTCCTCTCTCCTCTAACCTATTAGATGTACCAAGACAGGAAGTGCGATCGCTACTTCTGTGTCAATCTGTGTCATTTAACCGTGAATCGGCGGCAGAGTGTGATTCAATCGGTGTCATCTGTGTTATCACAAAGAATCTGGATCAACGCCTAGCGATCGCAATCTCTCCTCTAACAATTTTGCCCGTTGTCGCTCTTGTTGAGCAATTTGTCGCTCATGAGCAATCTGCTCTTCTGGCGTCAAGATTCTTCGTCCTTGCTCATTATACCAGTACAACCACTCTCGATTTATTCCCTGATAGGTTCCCCTTTCTCTTCCTATTCCTAATCCGATTTCTGGTAACCACACCGGATTACCAAACTGTAACTGATACTCCCTATCCACTAATTTATACACTTCCAACGGCGCTTTACGACGTCGCAGGGGATTGTACACCACATAATAGAGTACCCCCATGTCCCGATAAATTTTTTTCTTACTGCTATATTCGCCGCGACGCTTATGGGATACTACCTCCAGCACCAACATAGGTACAACTTGTTCTTCCCACACCACATAAGACAGGCGCAAGTCCTCATCAATAAATCGTTGTACTCCCAGACTCAAAAACCCATCGGGTACAATCGCCGGTTCTTTGGCGTGATAATATATCGCCATATCCACTCCAAAAAACCAATCCCAGCGCTTCTCCCACAACAGCGCTAGGACAGCTTTAAGTAATGAGGGAATCAAATCTTGCAGTTCATTGTCCACTGGCGTATCGTCAGAATCAGGTAGCTCTTCTGCACAGGGTAAGCAATCGGATGGCTTGTACTCTAGCATGAGTGGGTCAGGGAGCAACAACTAATTTCATTGTATTTTATTCTTCATCACACAGATTTCACCGATAACCTAGAGATGTCCAGCCAGGACGTGCACAAGCAAAGCTAGCGCTCACTACGAACGGTGCGATCGCTCTTTTTGTGTCCTAGTGTGCAACCTTATGTATGGAGTCTATAGGCAGGCACATTTTCCCAGGATGAAAAGTCTACCATAAACAAACAGGTGATCACACTCCTCAATCAGGCGAACCCTAATTAGGGTATAATCAGGACGTAATTATATCCTCGTTCAGTCGGTTGATATGAGTAACACCGTGATCAAAGACCCAGATTTTCCCATGCGTCACGCCCAAGTCACCGAACTCAAAAATACTGCCAAAATTGCTGAGATGGCAAAAGATGCTGATATCCTCGTCACCCGCAATGGCGAAACTGTAGCTTATCTGGTTAATCCCAACCATTATGAAACCCTGATCAAAAACGGGTTGGAGATCAGGAAAACCGTTACAGCGACCTTTCTCAAAAGCTATGAACAGCAACATGGTTCTCTAGAACGGTTAGACGAAGCAATTTCCGCTTCTCGTCGCGGCGAATTTGCCACAGATGAAGAAGAAGCAGAGGTGTTTGGGGATTAAATGCGAGTCACCTTTCAGAAAGCCGCCCTTGATGACATCAGAAATAAAAAGGGCGGTGTTCCCCAACAATTCCGTAAACCCTTGCGTGAGTTTCTGCGAAGTTTAGTATTTGTGGGTCAGGGAATGCACTGTACATCAGAGAAATACGCAGATTTGTATTTTATTAAGTTCAAGTATTGGTATGTCATGTATCGCGCTGTATCTGAGAAACACATTGACGTAGTAGCTGTACAGTACAATTATGGTCAGTTACCTTAGTTACCAAAACCCATAATTCAGCTTTCCTCACTGGTACTCTATTTTTACGCAGATCCCTAACTCACAACTGACTCAGCCGTTAACTCTATTGAGGAATGAACTAAGTTTAACAACGGACCCGTTTGTTCTGTCCCATTGACAGCTAAATCACTATGGCACAAATACACTCGATCGCGAACTCGCCCTAACAAATCCTGTAAAATTCGCTGCAACCGTTCTTCATCGGCTTGGATTTTATCGGCTTCTGTCCAGGGCTGTCCAAACCAATCCTTGAGAAATAAGGGGGCTGCAAATAACGTCGCTGCACCTCCCTGACTCCAAAGATGAGATCCCGCATCTAACCAAAAATGCCAACGGTGGTAGCCACGGGCGGCTCGATATTGGAAAATGGTGGCTAGGGTAACGGCTGAATTAGCCGTAGCGGGGAGACGACGAAGGGGAAAAGAATTGGCGGTGACGGTTCCCCGACGTAATAACTGGATAAATTGGGAAATTGTCGCCTGCGGTGGTGTCCCCCCCCTAGCTATCTCCTCATCAGTCGTATTAGCGGGGAGTTTCCGCAATCGTCCATCCACTTCCCAATAATGTTGGGCGGTTTCCATGAGTTCCCGCAAAGCGGCAATTTGGTCGTAAGGTAGATTAGAACCATTCCATAGGAATTTCTGGATGGCGCGATCGAGAATCACCACACAGGACGGAATTAGGCGCTGTTGCTGCTGTTCTCGTTGCACCTCTAACCATTGCTGAATCTGGGTGTAAGCCGTTGTCGCTCGATGTCCTAAGCGATCCCAACGGGCAAAGGTTTCAACGGGTAATAAGTGGGGGGAGTCGGGATCAGGAGAGTAGCAGTAATCGGCGAGTAAACCCGCCCGCACCGGGTCAATATTAGGGCTAGGGATGGGAGAGTCTGCTTCAGCCGTCGCCACGGGTTCGGGTGTACGACTAAGAACCACCAGCATTTCGGCGATCGCCTCCCGATCTACTAACCGCCCTAACCCTGGATACACAAGGGTTAGCAGGGTTAATAAGGCTCGAATTAAGGGGGAACTAATCAGGGGGCGCTGTTCGTTCAACGGTTGGATGGGAATCCCCTGTTTGGTGAGAATATCGGTCAAAGTATACCGGGCGATCGCGTCTAATCCGGGTGCAATGATGGCAATATCTCCCGGTTCCACTTGTCCCAACTTCACGGCGTCTACAATTACCTCAGCGGTGCGGCGCAATAACTGGGCGCGAGATGTGGTTTGTAGCGATCGCAAAAACTCCGGCAAGTCTGACAATATCATGGGGTCGTTGAGCAGGTCTACCGCCATTGGGGATAACGCATCGGCTAAGGAATCATTCGGTTGTGAGGGTAAGGATTCCACTTGACACCGAGAGGCTAATCCCGACAAATAATCCGGATCAGCGTTTAAGCCTAAGCGCACTTGACCCTGGGGATTATAGGTAAACGCCCCCACGATACCCTGATCTAAGAGTAAATCAAACAAATCCTGTGCGATCGCGGGATACTCATCCACATCATCTGCCAGTATCGCCCGATAACGCTGGGTTAAATACTGTTGATAGGTAGCATCGGGTAACATTTCTCGCCAATAGAGTTCACCCACCAGACTGTAGGTTAATAGTCCCTTATCCAGACACCACTCCCGCCAATCCAACAGCAGTTTACCGATTAATTCCCATTGATCCGGGGTGGCTTCCAGTTCCACCACTCCCTGTTCTAGCATCCTGGGAATTTCTTCAATCGGCGTCCCACTCAGGGCGGCTAACTGTAACAAATCTAACAGACGCCGCACCCGAACTGACTCATTAGTTCCCGGTATCGGAATTAATCCAGATTCGAGTTGGGGACGCCATAACTGCATGGCTAAATCCTGTTCGGTTTCGGGGCGCAGGCGCAGGGGAAATTGCGCCCTCAGATTTAACCGTTGGATTAAAAGGGGCCAAAATAGAATCACTTCGTCCTGAAAGAAGCCCAAGGGCGTCTGACAGCGCACTGGATAACGCCCCTGTAACGTCGTCGTCAGGCGATCTGTCAACTCCCGACGATTATCCGCATTGGCTGCCAAAATTAACAGGGCTGGCGTCTGATAGCGATCGCGCCGCTTTTTGTGGACAATGGGAGAAGATAACGGACGCGATCGACCCCATCCCGCTTCTACCCATTGGCGAAACAGAGTCACCAGCCGAGTTGTTTTGCCCGTGCGAGTACCACCACTAATCCAAATCGAATTCGTCATTTGTCATTCGTCATACTCGCTCCCTTGAGAAGCAAGCTACGTTTATGTAAGGGTTTGAGGTTTATTTACAGAACTTAATCTAGGTGGATTTATTGCCACCAACCTACTTAGATTTAATATCTGTTAACATACCACGTAAAGTAAACTATATTAATTCTGGCGATTGAGAGCCAGGAATGCTCCGGACTATTTTTTATTGAGATATTAGCCGTTTCGATGAAGCTACCCTCTATTTTACGTCTGGCTAACCAATGGTTCGCGGATACCCCCGAAAGAGCCTTAGATCAAGCTTACAAAGCTGCGTTAACGATTAAATCCATTGAAGATGAGCATTTCAATGGGCAGAAAATTTCGGCTCGCTCCGGTCAACATAGTGATAGTGTTATTTCCTATTTTGAGGCTGACTTAAAGAAATACTTAAATACAATTCGAGTTCGCTTACGGGAATTTAGAACCAGTCGGTCAGTTTTCCGGATTTCTGAGCCAAAAACAACAAATGATTTGCTCGGTTCCAGAGATAATTTAGCCCGCTATGATCCCATCGAATTAACCGAAAAGCAAGCGATTATCATCGAAAAACTCAACTTTATTGATGAAATATTAAAACGATATTCAGAACCTGAGCCATCCTCCGTTTCTTTGATCCCCCTATCTGCCAATCAAGTGGCTCAAGCTAACGGTAATCCCAGAACGACAGCCAATGCCAAAACCTTAGCCCAGTTGAAGCAGGCTAGCGTGAATCCCCAAAATGATGCATTAGAAACGGTATCGGATAAAACCGGGGTTGTGCCTCGGTCAATTCTGCGAACCGTCAACCGACTACAGCGAGAACTTGATCCTAAAGCTGAAGAGGAAGTTGTCAAGAAGTTTCGCACGTCTCGCGACAAAACCTTAATTTCGATCAAGTTTATTCTCACGCTGATTATTGTTCCCATTTTAGCCCATCAGGTGGCTAAAACCTTCGTCGTAGGACCCATTGTTGACTCGTTTCGCTCAGAAAATGAACCGGGTATTTTTTTAAATATTGACATGAAGGAAGAAGCGTTCACAGAACTCCAGCGGTTTGAAGAGGAACTGCACTTTAAAAGCCTATTGGGAATGGCACCAAAGTTATCCTCGGCAGAAATGGAAGAACGGCTGAGAACAAAAGCCACTGAGCTAGCTGAAGATTATCAGTATCGCAGTTCTGATGCGATTAAGAATATTTTTTCCGACTTGATTTCTCTCGCTTTTTTTGCGGGAGTGATTGTTACTAGCAAAGCAGATTTTGTAGTCTTAAAATCCTTTATTGATGATATTGTATACGGACTCAGTGATAGCGCCAAAGCCTTTATCATTATTTTGTTTACCGATATGTTTGTCGGATTCCACTCTCCCCACGGTTGGGAAGTGATTCTGGCGGCAATTTCCCGACATTTCGGGATTCCCGAAAATCATGATTTTATCTTTTTGTTTATTGCCACATTTCCAGTGATTCTGGATTCGGTGATTAAATATTGGATTTTCCGCTATCTGAACCGGATTTCACCATCAGCGGTGGCAACTTACCGAAATATGAATGAGTGATTTTGTCATACTCGCTTCGCGAGAAGCAAGCTACGTCATTTGTCCTCTGTAGAGTTCTGCCTTCTTGTACTAGCTCAAATAAAATGAGGCGATCACCCTCTCCAAAATACATCACGTTTATTCTGATAGGGTTACCACAAATTCTTCAGGTAACATTACGGGAACTGGCGATGCCACAAAATCAGCTATATTGCGTGTCAGGATAATGTCCAAACCGGCGGCAAGTGCAGCTTCACTTGTTACCGCATCTTCAAAATCTTTCATAGGGCTTTGCAACGCGGCTCTAATTACCTCATCTGTTATACTAGCTACTTGAATCCGTTCTAATAAAGTTGATAGTAGTTTCCGTGCCGTGTCATTTCCTATCTGACGACGCAAGATATAGAAAATGTTGGTTATGGCATGACCAGAAACATATCCCTCAACCTGCTCCTGAGTGACTGAATTTAAGGCTTGTGCGGAAGCCACAACAAAAGGTTGGCGTCGAGCGAGAACATCAAGTAAGACATCACTATCAAATAATACCCGTTTCACTGGTATTTTGTCTCCAGATAATCAATATAGGACTCTTTGGCATCCTCTGGACTTAGCTGAACAACACCCAGTAAACCTTGAGTCCAAGGATCAAGATCCGTCATTGGTGTTGCACTTAAGCTAGGAGACATGAGTGATAGCATTTCTTTTTGAATTGAAGCCAACAGAGACTGAACTAAACGCCAGCGATCGCTGATAGGTAATTGTAAGGCTTGGTTTTGCAATTTTTGCAATGTCATTGAATCTGTCTTTAAATAACTGGACTTTTTTAATTATAGCAGTAGACACATCGATTAGGACTTTCGGCACCATTGTAGAGACTATAATGCAACGTCTCTACATAAATGATGTGTCCTATAATGCTGGGGAATCGAGCCGTTTAAAGTGCGACTCTTTACCCTGTCGATTTACTACAATGACATCTTCAGGCTCAAAGTTATGGGTCTTCCGGACTTAGTGGGCTAAACTATCAGCTTCAATGAATCGGGAAGTTTACCACACAAGGACTGTAGCTTTTAACCGCCTCAAAACGAATTGAAATTCGGGTAAAAATGGTTAAAGCTATTGCTGTCCAATATTCTGGCAAATAAAACTAACAATTTAGAACACTAACTACGGAAGACCCCCGTTGGCTCCAATCAAGACATTTAAGGGGCGCAACTCCAGATCCATTGTTTTAATGGATTTGAAGCCGTTAAGAATGATTCGTTCCAGCATGATTATTCTTCTGCTGTTTTCACAGAAGGGGGTATTTGATTAGACACTTCATAAAATGTAGTCATGGGTGGCTTGATAAACAAATGAGACATCTTCTCCAAAATCTGTTGATAAGCCTCATTTTGATTTTCATCCATGTCTTCGATATGATCCCAAAAGATAACGGCAATCCCTTTATCCGTTCCCGGTTCTCGCAGCATATATGCCCCTTGAAATCCGTGAGTGTAGGTCGAGACGGCTTCTTCATAAAGCTGTTGGGCTTCTTCAAATTTACCGGGCTTAAATTCCCCGATCGCGACATAGGCATACTTATGTTTGAGGAAATCTAGAAATTCGCTCATTATTACACTCCTTATGAATTAAATCAACAACCCAGTATAAATGACCAAGGACATAAGACCAAGGACATAAGACAACTTCATATTGCCATCAATGTGGCAACCTTGTGCAGAAGTTGGGCAGGTTCTACGGGTTTAGGTAAGTAATCGTCAACGAGGGCGTTGAGATCGTGCTGTTCATCGGCTGAGAGTGAGGATGTGAGCAAAGCCAATACTTTAATATGTGCTGTTGTCGTCTTATGGTGGAGATAATAGCTGATCTCATATCCGTCCATTGCCGATAACTGCCAATCCACAATCACGGCATGGGGTTGCAGCAGTTCAATTTGCCTCACAGCCGTTGAACTTTCGATCAGCCACACTAGATGATAACCCGCCGCCGTGAGAATTTCACAGATGGCTGTCGCACTCGCTTCATTATTTTCGATTAAAACGATACTCCCTGGCATCGAAGATCCCTTTTCCGATGAGGCGGGTGATTTGGTTCCTCCTGGAACAACGGATTGGATCGGCACGCAAACGGTAAAGATAGACCCTTTTCCCACAGTGGATTCAACTTCAATTGTACCGCCATGGAGTTCGACCAATTGTTGAGTCAGGGCTAGCCCTAAACCTGTACCTTCGTAGGTACGCTGATAGGTTTTCTCTAACTGCTGAAACTTTTGAAACATTAGGGGAATTTGTTCTTGGGGAATGCCAATCCCCGTGTCTTCGATTTGAAACACTGCTCGATTCTGTTCTCGCCACCCCCTTAAGGTGACCTGACCACCAGCCGGGGTAAATTTTATCGCATTTCCCAATAAGTTAAACAGAATTTGCCGGAGTCGGCGTGGATCAGCCTGAAAGCGATCCTTGGGGGTAGGGACTTGCCAATCGAGGATTAATTCGACTTGACCAATGCTGGCTTTTTCTTTTAAGGATCGTAAGGTTTGCTGGGCAAGATATCGCAGGGAAAATTCGTTGATATTTAAAACGGCTTTTCCCGCCTCTAATTGGGAAAAATCAAGAATATCGTTAATTAGTGCCAGTAAGTGTTCCCCATTCTCTTGGATGGTTTGTAAATAATGCCGTTGTTTCTCAATGGATACAGTTTTGCTACCTCCCTCCCCTAATGACCAACGCAATAATGTTGCCGATAGTCCAATCACACAAGTCAGGGGTGTCCGCAACTCATGACTCATCGCTGCCAGAAATTCACTTTTGGCATGGTTCGCGGCTTGTGTGGCTTGCAGTGCATCCCGAAGTTCCTGGGTGCGCTCAATCACTCGCTGTTCTAGGCTACTTTTTTGTTGGTGCAGTTGGGCATACAATTGAGCCTGGTAAATGGCAACTGCCAGGTGTTCGGCAATTTGCTTGAGAAACAGTTTTTCACTTTCTTGCCAGTGTCGGGGTGCAAAACATTGGTGGGCAATTAGTAATCCCCAGAGGCGATTTTGAACAATAATCGGTGCGACTAACTTAGCTTTGACTTGGGTTTGTCGCAGCAGTTGGAGTAAACAGGGAGAATCGCTGTAGGCGACTTCAATATCATCAATCGCCCCAGTAAATCCTTGGTGATATTTACTGCGACAGTTGGAAACATAGAGAGCGCAGTCTTTTTCCTCTCGCCAATTGAGAACTGAACGAATTTGATTAGAACGGCGGGCTTCATAGGTGACACAACCCTCATCCTGTTGTGAGGGAAGCGGTGAAGTTAGAAACTTGCCGTTCTCGAATTGATCGGCAATTTCCGTGGAATTGTCAACCCCAATTTTATCGCCTTCATTCCTAAGGTTAACTAAATCGCCGTCAAATTGATAGATTAATAATCGATCAACGTTCAAAAAATGGCGCACCTCATCGACAGCCGTAGAGAGGATAACGGGTAATTCTAGACTTTGACGGATGTGAGTGGTAACCTGGTGAACCAGCCGTTCCTGTTCAACCTGTTGGCGTAGCGCTGCTTCAATGGGTTGACCAACCTCACAGTAAGGATGGATAGATTCGTTGCTGATGGGATTAGCGGTGAGTATGTCCATCAACAACAGGGTAAATTCACTCTGGATGTCCCCTTGATTCGGTTCTGGATAGGTTTGGACAAGCTTGAAGACATGCAGAATCTGGGGTTGGCGGGTGAACCGTTGAGTGAGCCCGTCGAGAAAACCGGCGATCGCGTCTGATTCAAAGGTTAACCCAACCTGATATAAGCTGGAATGGGAATTTGCCTCCGCTTCTCCTTGTGATTCAATCGGAGTCGCGATTAGCAAGGCGCGGAACCCTGGAGATACCAGCAGTGTAAATCGTTGTACCTGTTGCTCTAGACTCACAGATACACTGGACAAGTCGTGCGATCGCAAGAGTACAGCATCCCTACCAATTTTTCCCTGCATCTGCTGCAATAATTCTTGCAGCCGCTCGAACATTGCCAATGGCAAGGTTCGGCTAAATCTTGGATTTCCCAATATCGCCATGAGTTTGGTCTAGTTTAAGCAAATGACAATGCTTCACCTCGGATTCGGTGTAAGCGGAGTCTCTATTCGATGCTATCCAAGATATAGCGATTTATTTATAACATCTTTATTAAAATTTCTAGCCTTTTATGCTCTATCCATCATGGTATCATTTTGTAAAGAGTATAAGCTTTGGTCGGCAGGTATCATGTTTACATCTCTTTGCGATCGCTTATCGGCTGGAGCCAAATAGAAAGATAAAGCTAGATAATGTCATACAATAAACTACCAACCCAAATGAATACGCTTAAAATAGCAACATATCTTTAAAAAGACTATGCATCAGCACCGTAAATTGTTGTACCTGTTGCTCTAGACCCACAGATACACTGGGCAAGTCCTGCGATCGCAAGAGTAGAAGTACGTACAATGGCTGAAATCTTGATGTAGTGGGCGTTTCAATCTCTCTATTTTTTTTGTTGCAATAGTGGCGCGATCATGCTAATATGCATGACAAAGTTTTATGCTATGCCGATCTAGGTTAAACTTTCATAGCGTATCATAAAATCTCATTTCCAGAGAGTGGCATGGATAATTACATCGCTATAAGTAAAAACAAAGTGAAACGGATGCTAATAAACTCTCACTTAGATAAGCTTATTAAATTGTGGAAGCGGAAAAATGCTGATACTTTCATAATTTCATTTCCAAAATGCGGAAGAACATGGCTAAGATTAATGCTAAGTCGATCAATTATCCAGCATTTTGATTTTTCAATTTATGAGGGGGATCGAAAAGTACTAGAGCCAGGTGAGCTGTCAAAGTTAAACTCTAGTGTACCTAAGATTAGGTTCATACATGATGATGATGCTTTCTTTAAGTCACCTGAAGAATTATGCATTTTTAAGTCAGACTATCAATATAAAAAGGTTTTATTTTTGATTCGAGATCCGCGAGACGTAGTGGTATCAAGCTTTTTTCACAAAAAGTACCGTTTTAATTTTTTACCAAAGGATAAGTCTAAATTGGCATTTGCATCTTATGAGGGAGAACTTTCTAAATTTATATCAGAGCCAATAGGTAGTCTTAAGACATTAATTGCATACTATAATATTTGGGCAAATAATCGTCATGTTCCTATAGACTTTATGCTACTTCGTTATGAGGATATTTATTACAATACTATAAGTTCACTAAGATCTACATTAAACTTTATGGGATTAAAAACTATAAGCGATGAAATAGTTGAGGAAGCAGTTAACTATGCTTCCTTTGAAAATATGAGAAAAATGGAAGAAAATAATTTGTTTAAATCATCTAAGTTAAAACCCACTAATCCATCTGACAATAATACTTATAAAACAAGAAAAGGCAAAGTAGGTGGTTTTAGAGAAAACCTAAATGAAGAAAGTATTCTATATGTTAACGAGCAAGTAAAAGAATATTTGTCAAGCTTCTATTCATTTTATTATTATTAGGGAGCATCCCAATTTGGCACGTTGGCTCTTTGAATGGGGCTGAAACCATTGCAAGTGCGTTACTTGAGGTAATGCTTTGTCCAAAACGGGATGCTCCCTTTTATTATTGACTATGATGCTGGAGTTTAAACTAAAGCATGACAAATTTTCGGTTTTATCTGAGTCGTACAACTCAAATAGACGCGCTATACTTACTTTACGTAGGGTTGGTGCAATAAAACTTACAATGACGTTTATGATGTAAAATAATGTTAGGACTTACGCACAGGATCTATACGGCGGGTTGTGTTATAGTTAGGTTGCGTAAGTTATGATGTGTTAGGGTAAATGGAGATTTGTGCTATGAATAGCTTATCAGCAACCAGCGTACACTACGACTTAAACAAGTTTACATATATCCTTGATAAAATTACTTCAGCAGAGTTCTGCCAAGAGCCATTTAAGCATATAGAAATATTCGATTTCCTTTCAGAAGAGCATTTCAATTCAATAATCACTTCAAGTCAAGTAGCAATCCCAAAAGCAAATGATTCAAAAAGTTTAATTGATACTCTCTTCGACAAAGATTATGAAATTATACGTTTCCCAGGTTGTGCAAACTCAGTTAACCACTACTTGAATTGGCTCGAAGACAAATCTGTCTACAAAAATCCTACAAAACCATGCGAAGGTATGGGCATGGCACTTCGTCTTAAAAATCCCCAAGACAAGATCTTGCTGGAACTCAAGAATTTTTTCGCCTCTGATATATTTAAGAAGGCACTTGAGGATAAATTTGATATTACAAGACCCACGGCTATGGATACAGGTCTTCAAAAATACCTTTATGGGTACGAAATCAGTCCCCATCCAGATATTCGGAAAAAAGCGCTAACATACATGCTCAATGTAAACCCCTCTGATAATTCTGAAGATTTAGATATCCATACTCATTACCTTACATTTAAGCCGCACAAGCAATTTATTGGAGAGTTTTGGCATCATAACGAAAATATCGATACGTGTTGGGTGCCATGGGAGTGGTGTAATACGGTTAAAAAGCAATGTCGAAATAATAGTATCGTAATATTTGCTCCATCTTGGGATACGTTGCATGCTATCAAAGCAAACTATGATCACTTACAAACACAAAGAACTCAATTCTACGGAAATCTTTGGTATAAAGACATTTCTCGCATGCCAAAGGTTTATTACTATCAATTTGATATCAAGCCTGTTATCAGACCTGGTTCAAAACCACAAGTAAGAACCCCCAAGTCAATGGTTAAATCCTGGGTGAAGAAACTACTTCCACACCGTGGTCATAATAAGTCTGACCGTCAAGCTGTACAAATTTTCCCACAAGATTATGACTAAGCACTAGAAGGTGGATCACCCAAGACAGCAATTAGCTTAGCCCTAGAAAGGTGATATCCTATACGTTTACATCAGCTTTTGGATGAGTTAGGTAGCTTCGTTGAGGCTTAACTAATGGGGAGCATGTCAGGTGGGTACATAATGTTATGTTAAAAGTTTAAAAAGTGACATGCACCCCACTAATGAAATAGTTATTAGTGGTTCCTTGAAACAAAGCTTGATAATCCTCTAAAGTACGCATAAAATACCACAGTATCTCTAAAAAGACTATGCATCGGATTGCTGCAACACCGGGAGGATGGAACCCACAAGCTGAAGGAGTCATTTTTATTGAACAGACACCTGCGCCGATCATTGTGCTCACAGCCGCCGACACCGATATTCAAACCTTGGCGGCGTCAATGGCTCATTTACCTCCAGATTTCCCGGCGATTCGAGCCGTTAATCTTCTACAATTGCAGCAGGAATTAACGATTGACACCTACACTGAACAGGTGTTAAATCAGGCAGACGTTATTATTATTCGGCTTTTAGGTGGATCTGCCTACTGGTCTTATGGATTGGAAGTTGTGCAAACAACTGTAGAACAAACAGGAGCAAACTTAATCCTATTACCAGGGGATGATCGTCCCGATCCCAATTTAATCAGTCATTCTACCATTCCCCTAACCGCCGTTCATCAGCTATGGCGTTATTTTATTGAAGGGGGTGTGGAGAATTGTACCAACGCCCTGAAATTTGTTGCCGATTTGTGCTTGGGAAGAACTTATGAGCCTCTACCTCCTAAACCTGTACCGCGTGTGGGGATTTATGGATGGGGAGACGGAACGAATGAAGCGCTTACTACAAACTCTAACGTTGGGATTCTGTTTTATCGCGCTCATTATTTGGCGGGAAATACATCACCCATTGATGCACTTTGTCAAGCGTTAGTTGCACGACAGTTGCATCCTGTGCCAGTATTTGTCTCGTCGTTACGTGATCCGGAGGTACAAGCGGAAGTATTATCCTATTTCCAACCCAAAGATGGTGCGGAAATTGAGGTGTTGCTGAATACAACAAGTTTCTCGGTTGCTAAATTAACAGATCATGAAAAACCTGGGTTGGAGTTATGGCAACGTCTGGATGTACCTGTACTGCAAGTCATTTTTAGTGGCGGTACAAAGGAACAATGGCAGGAACAGTTTCAGGGATTAACTCCAAGAGATACGGCAATGAATGTTGCCTTGCCAGAAGTGGATGGACGCATTATTACTCGTGCGGTTTCATTCAAGGCGGTACAAACGTGGAATCCGCTGCTGGAAACGGATGTTGTGGTGTATGAATCGGTGCGCGATCGCATTAATTTTGTGACTCAGTTAGCCGCGAATTGGGTAAAATTGCGCCAAACTCCGCCAGCAGAACGGCGTATTGCCCTGATCTTAGCTAATTATCCTAACCGAGATGGACGCCTCGCGAATGGTGTGGGGCTGGATACGCCTGCAAGCTGTGTGGAAATTCTCAAGGCGTTGCAAGCGGCGGGGTATCAGGTAGAGGATTGTCCAGAAACGGGGGATGAACTGATTCAACGCTTAACCACGGGGGTAACAAATGATCCCGAAGGATGGGAATTACGTCCTCTACAACAGGGATTATCTGGGCAAGATTATCAAGATTATTTTGATACGTTACCGTTAACGGTACAACAAAGAATCTGTAACCGTTGGGATAAAGAAAGCGAAGAGTCAATACTCAGTCAGGGCTGGTTTTGTACAAATGTTACTATTAATAGCGACAAGGAAGTTCCTAAATCTGCCCCTACACAATCAACAATCAACAATCAACACTCAGCAATTCCCATTCCAGGAATCCAACTGGGTAATGTGTTTGTCGGAATTCAACCGTCGCGGGGTTATGATAGTGACCCAGCTTTAAATTATCACGCGCCGGATTTAGAACCAACACCCGCTTATTTAGCCTTTTATTATTGGCTGCGACAGAAATTTGGGGCGCAGGCGATGGTACATGTGGGAAAACATGGAAATTTGGAATGGTTACCAGGGAAAAGTTTGGCACTCTCTGAAACCTGTTATCCAGAAGTCGCCTTAGGGACAATGCCCCATTTCTATCCGTTTATTGTCAATGATCCAGGGGAAGGCTCGCAAGCGAAACGGCGATCGCAGGCTGTGATTATTGACCACCTGACGCCACCGATGACTCGTGCTGAACTCTATGGTTCTTTGCAACAGCTTGAAGGGTTAGTGGATGAATATTACGAAGCGCAAAGCTTAGATCCCTCTCGCTTACCAACTATCCGCGATCGCATTACTCAATTGATTATCAAAGAAAACCTGTACCAGGATTTGGGAATTGAGGATAGGGTGGAACGTGGAGAAACAGAGGGTTTTACCAATAACGTTGTGTCGATGTCGAATAGCTTGACTAAACCCACCCTTCTAGGGGAAGCAGGAAAAGCGAATCTGTTAACTCAAATCGATAGCTACCTGTGTGAATTAAAAGAAGCTCAAATTCGAGATGGGTTACATATATTAGGACAGTGTCCCCAGGGACGACTATTGCGAGACTTAACTGTGGCAATTGCCCGTCATCCGGGAAGGGGGCGCTTGGGGTTAACTCGTGCGATCGCGCAAGACTGGGGATGGGAGTTTGATCCCCTGATGCCAGAAGGTGACAGTAAGAGACAAGCGATCGCGCAATTAGAAGCCCAGGCGTCTCAATTAGTGGAATCCCTGATATCAAAGGCAGAAGGGAAGGGTCAAAACCATGCCCTAAAGGATGACGTAGGATCAACACTTAGTCAGGGCGGGTTTTGTACAAACGTTACAACCAATAGCGACACAAAAATTCCTAAACCCGCCCCTACACCCTCAAAACTTAACTCCCGGATCGGACAACAAACACAACAGGAATTAGACTGGATTCGCGATCGCCTTTTACCCGCCTTAACCCAAACCTGCCAAGAAATCACTCATTTATTGCAGGGATTAGACGGGCGCTATGTCGAGAGTGGGGCGGCGGGTGCGCCAACAAGGGGACGCCCGGAGGTATTACCCACAGGGCGCAATTTTTACTCCGTTGATATCCGGGCGATTCCCACCGAAACGGCGTGGGATGTGGGACGCAAGGCGGCGGAAGCGGTGATTGAACGCTATACCCAGGATAATGGGGAGTATCCCAAAACACTGGCATTATCCGTATGGGGAACGTCAGCCATGAGAACTGGGGGCGATGATCTGGCGCAAGCGCTGGCGTTGTTGGGTGTGCAACCGATTTGGGATCGCCCGTCACGTCGGGTTGTGGATTTTGAAATTCTGCCCCTGTCGGTGTTAGGGCGTCCGCGTGTGGATGTGACGCTGCGGATATCGGGCTTTTTTCGCGATGCGTTCCCTAATTTAATTGATTTATTTTACAATGCCGTGGTCGCTGTTGCCGCTTTGAATGAATCCCCGGAGGACAATCCCTTGGCAACTCAAGCGAAACAGGAGACAGCGTTCTGGTGTGAAGCGGGATTGAGTGAAGAGGAAGCCGAGGCGCGATCGCACTATCGGGTGTTCGGCTCAAAACCGGGAGCCTATGGCGCGGGGTTACAGGGATTGATTGAGGCGCAAAATTGGCAGGATGAACAGGATTTGGCGCGGGCGTATATGAATTGGAGTAGTTATGCCTACTGTGGTACATCTTCCCCAAATCAAGAGGGGGTTGCTGCGCCGGAAGCCTTTGCCCAACGCCTGAAACAATTGCAAGTCGTGTTACATAATCAGGATAATCGGGAACATGATTTACTGGATTCTGATGATTATTATCAGTTTCAAGGCGGGTTAACTGCATCGGTGCGGGCGCTGACGGGTAAGAATCCGCAAACCTATTTTGGTGATAATTCGATTCCCGAAAATCCCAGAGTGCGACGGCTACAGGAGGAAATTGCCCGCGTTTACCGTTCTCGTGTAGTGAATCCCAAATGGATTGCAGGGGTAATGCGCCACGGATATAAAGGGGCGTTTGAAATGGCGGCGACGGTGGATTATTTGTTTGCTTATGATGCGACGGCGAATTGTGTGGCAGATTATATGTATCAAGGGGTGACGGAGGCTTATCTGTTGGATGAAAAGGTGCAAGAGTTTATCCAGCAAAAGAATCCCTGGGTGATGCGGGATATGGCAGAGCGGTTATTGGAGGCGCATCAGCGATCGCTGTGGCAATCGGCTAAACCTGAGATACTGGAGAAATTGAGAGCGATCGCTCTGCAAGCAGAAGGGGTAATTGAAGCGGGGAGTGATCCTAACTTGAGCGACTAAACTTTTGACGGATGAGGGGACAATAAGCTAACTTTATAACCTATTTTCCGTTATCCAAAATTAACTGATGTGACAGTTCAAGGGGTGGAATGTAGGTTAAAAACAGTCCAGCTTGATTTGGTTAGGATGTATCCAGGATTAGAAAACTCAATTACTGAAGCGTTGCTGAATGGACTGAATACCAGCAGCGTTTTTTGTTTCATCAGTTACAGAAACTGGCTCATCAGTCATTTCTTCCGCCTAACAGGTGTGACAGTTGAACAGGTAGAACACCAGCAACCTACAGTCTCTACTCAGTTCGTTAGGATATATCCAGGATTAGAAAACTCAATTACGGAAGCGTTGCTGGATGGACTGAATAACAGCAGCGTTTTTTGTTTAATAAATTACAGAAACAGGCTCATACGTTATTTTTTCTGCCCAATCGGGTGTGACAGTTAAACGGGTGGAACAGTGACTGCAAACAGTTTCTGCTCAGTTAGCTACCATTTGTATAGATAGGATTAGAAAACTCAATGCTGGGGCGTTGCTGAATGGACTGAATAAACAGCAGCGTCTTTTTTTGTATTGCTTTTTTGTATCCAATACTACAGAATTATAGCAAAAAATTTGTATATGTAGCCATTAACTTCAGCGTTGCTCTTCAAGAGTTGGGCAAGTCATGGGCTTTCCTTGACATGCTCCCTGGTTGGAAGCGTAAAGATTTTACACAAATCGTAGTAAAAGGAACGGACAGCGTTTTAATCTAGGATCAGACCAACCGTTCAGATGGGTACCAGTCAGCTTCTCTGGTTAAATCGAAGTAACCGATAAACACAGTCGCTTACTTGGTTATGTCACCTATTTGTAAACCTACATGGAGGCGTGGCATTATTTTCCGATGATAATCTTGGATTGAACGGGAGAGGAATGCCACGAAGAACAATGATTCGGTCATTTAGTGTGCATCCCCAGTCTATTTCCAAAGTCAAACAAGCTTGGCGCAATAAGAGTCAGGGGCGCGATCGCGAACTGGCGGAAGCCCTGGGACTATCGTTAGACACCCTAAATCACTTTCTCAAGGGACAACCCGTTAAAGGACTAAATTTTGTCGAACTTTGCCAGGTCTTAGAATTGGATTGGCAGGATGTGGCTGGTGTAGATAGCCAGCAGAATCTAGTTTTTGACTCACCCATTGAAGTGGGTGAGTTCTTGGCTTACTCCTACAGCCATGGGGTGAGTGCTGTTGACCAAGCATTACAAACACTGGTGAGAACACTCTGCCAACTATTGGGTCGCCTCACCCGCAAAGTCGGGAATTTGCTTCGTGCGGATCGCACCAGTATTTTTTTATTGGATCGAGAACGACAAGAATTGGGTTCACTGATTGCCGAGGATGGAGACGGTGGTAGCCTGTTGATCGATATTCCGGCTAACAAAGGAATTGCTAGTCTCGCCGCCTTTTCCTTAAAAGCAATTAACATTCCCTTTGATGTCTATGATGATCCGCGCTCCGAGATGGCGCAGGAGACGGATCGCCGTACCGGATACCGCACCTATACCATTTTGGCTTGGCCCCTACTAAACGAGAAACAAGATCTTGTCGCAGTGGTGCAGTTAATCAATAAATTAAAGTCCAACTACCAACCGGAAGATGATCTAGTCAAGAAGATTGATCCTCGTGGTTTTACCCAAGATGATGAAGTCCTATTTGCCAAGTTTGCCCCTTCGATTCTCCAGATTTTAGAACGATGTCAATTTTGTTACCAACTTGCCCAAAAACTCCGAGAAACGACGGATATTCAACCCGGTAGTTTGCGAGAAATTGAATTGGTTGAGCAACTTCAGCGACAAGAACGACAGTTACAGAAGAATCTTCAACGCCTCTAGAGGGAGCGGGGAAGCAGGGGAAGCAGGGGCAGCAGGGGCAGCAGGGGCAGCAGGGGCAGCAGAGGGAAAAGAGGCGTTCCGATAAAACATCTTTTGTAGGGGCGGGTTTTACTGCTAACATTTCGTTTTCACCCTAATGTAACTAAACCCGCCCCGACCTAACCGTTCAATTATCGCAAATGACGTAGCTTGCTTCTGGCGAAGCGAGTATGACCAATGACAAATGACGAATGACGAATCTCCATTAACTCCACACCCCTTGGATACAAAAGGTAATACCTGGATTTTGGATATTTAGGAACAGCTTACTTCCATCTGGAGAAAAGCAAACGCCAGCAAATTCACTGGTATTAATTGCGTTACGAGCAAACTTATAAATTTTGCCCCCTGCATTTACACCAACAATAAATTGCTCCCCATTCCCATCTTCACATAAGAATAGATCACCAAAGGGTGCCACTGTAATATTATCTGGATTATCCAGTTCGCTTTCGCGTTCTGACTCAACCACTAATGTCAGCGTGTGATCAGCAGGATTGTAAGCAAAAATTTGACCTTGCCCAATTTCACCGCCACTTGTACAGACAAAATAACTCAAAGTCAATTTATTTAACATTTTTTAATAATCGAAATACCCAAAACAGAGTAATAGTCCTGAAAGCTGGATAAATCTGAGTAGTTAGTAATGTAGCTCTAGTGCATTTAATTCTCTGGGTATGAAATTTTATCCCCTGATTCCGGCAAAAAAAATTCAGTTCAGTGCGGGATTATTATTGCTAGTTTTTTTCGGCTCTGGATGTAATAATCAATTCGATGCATTAGCCACGCAGACTTGTAGTGAGGCAGAATTAGCTGTGGCTGAAGCCCAGCAGCAATTTGAGCAAGTTGAGGATAAATTAGCTAGATCAAGTCAGTCAGATATTCAGACGGTTGACACATCAGTATTGCAAGAGCTGCAAGAAACCCAAGAGTACGCTTTTGAGATTTGCAATCAAGGAGGATAGCTAAAAGGAGGGTAGGAGTATAAGATGTCTAAGTATTTGTGAATATTTTTTTATGGTGCAATCCTAACTATTTTCTGATTAAAATTCAATTTCAAAGACTGTATTATTAGCTTTCTTTATTTCTAATTTACCATTAAGCTGTGCCACTAAAGCGCGGACTAATTGCAACCCCAAGCTTTTGGGTGAATTAAATTCGATCAATTCAATTGGTGTTGGCTTATTATTGCCCACGATCAATTTATTTTTTGGGTTCTCTTTTTTCTTGGAATAAATTTCAATCCATATATGACCTTTGTAATTGTTTGCTTTAAAGGCATGTTTTAAAGCATTAGAGATGAGTTCATTGAGAATTAACCCGCAATAAATTGCGGTTGATAGATCAAGGTTTAAATCTTGGTCGATATTAAGGTGTAGACGAATAGATTCGGGATGAATAGCATAGGTTTGAATCAAATGATAGGTGAGATTTTCAATATAATTGAGAAAGTCAATCCGCTGCAAGTGATCAAATTGATAGAGTTCCTCATGGATAAGAGCCATTGATTTAATTCGGTTCTGGCTGGCTTGGAAGAGGGCAAAAATATCAGGGTCATCAATTTGCTGTGATTGGAGATCAAGCAGGCTAGAGACAAGTTGTAGGTTATTTTTGACCCGATGGTGAATTTCTTGGAACATTACTTCCTTTTGCTGTAAGGAAATCTTAAGTTGATCCTCGATGTGTTTGCGATCGCTAATATCCATTGCCGCGCAGGTAATTCCCTCTATGTCTCCGATTGAGTTGCGTAAGGGTTCGACGGTCAAATCGTAGTATCGAAGTTCACCATTAATGGTGAGAGAGACTTCCTCTCGCATTCCTATGCCACTGGTCAATACACGCTGCTTGATGGATATTAACGGTTGTGCTTCTTGGGGGGCTAGGAGTTCGCTGTCGCTTTTTCCTAAGATAGCATCCACGTCATCATCAGGAACCACATTGTAAGCCCAAGTGTAGCGTAACTCCTGATCTTGATTAAACACCACCAAAGGCGCATGTTTCAGCACCGTGCGGAAGCGGGTTTCACTTTGCCGGAGTGCTTCTTCTACCTGGTGACGTTCTCTCAATTCACGTTGTAACTTAGCATACAATTGGGCTTGATGAATCGCGATCGCACAATGATCGGCAATGGCTTGGACAAACTCAATATCCTCTCGGTTCCATTCCCGTGCCTGATCACACTGGTGTAGACTAATTCCGCCAATATAGGAATTTTGGTAAAGTAACGGCACAATCAAAATAGCGCAAATTTCACATTCCTGCGCCGCCTCGATTAACACATCGGGAAAATTGGGAGTAATTTGCGGGACAACCACAGGCTCACCCTGGCTCAATTCCTGGTGGTGATACCGATAAAAATCACAGTAGACCCCCAAAATACTCTCCCGTTGGGCGGTCGCTTCTGAAACATGATGTGCCGTCATTTGCGACTCACTATCCGGTCGAAAAATCAAACAGCGACTGACATTAAGTGTTTCATGGAGCTGATCGACCGTAGTTTGGAGAATATCTTCCAACACCAGTGTACCGCGCATCGCTTGCACAATTTGGTTGAGTAATGTCTGTCGGGAGACTTGGCGTCGCAGTTCAATGAGTTCCTGTTCTAATGCGGTAATATGGGTTGGGTGAGAAGAGTTTACCTGTAGGTGAGAGTTAGATGGCTGCTCGACGGACATGGTTCTCCTTAGGGGAAGGATATGACAGAAAAAATTTGATCCTAGTTCATTAAAGGAGGTTTTGGATAGGTATCAGCAGTTAGGTGTTTTCGTCTCTGTCTCACGGTATATTAGTTCTACCCAAAGTGGTAGGCTGAATAAATAGCTATCAAATCACTTCATTATTTCATCAGAAACAGAGAGTTTGTTTTACTATTCATAATCTCATTTCATCGCGATCGCGTTAAGTTTTAGAGGGCAGTTTGCCGCGCATTCTTCATCCCTCAGTAAACACCTAGAGACCACTTGAAGTTAAACTGAAGACTTAAGAATCCGTGATCGACATCTCCGTCGGACATCGGCAGTGAGCGCTAGCTGAAGTGATTTATCAATGACCCTCGGATACTTCGAGGAGAACTCTCACCATTCAACTCTTGCAATCCGGCTCTAGCACAGTATAGAACTATCCAGGCTGATTATGTCTGAATTAAGAGAAAACAACATTCCCCTCCAGACGGGATCGCGCAGCGAGTTGCGAGAGTTAGTTCGGACTCAACTGCAAATGCTGTTGGAACAAGACAATTTTCAGGGCGCTAAACAGGTATTAGTTCCTGTACAACCTGTGGACATCGCCGACGCGATCGAAGGATTGCCCGATGCCCTACAGGTTATCGCGTTCCGCTTACTCTCGAAAGCTGAGGCGATCGAAGTTTACGAGTACCTTGACTCTAGCGTCCAACAATCGCTGATCGAGGAATTTAAACGCCAAGAGGTACTTGACATCGTGGACAAAATGTCCCCCGATGATCGAGTGCGATTATTTGATGAATTGCCCGCAAAAGTAGTCCGCCGTTTGCTCGCCCAACTGAGTCCCCAGGAACGCCAAGCCACCGCCCAACTCCTCGGTTATGAAGCCGATACCGCAGGGCGAATCATGACCCCGGAGTATATTTCCCTGAAAGAAAGCTTAACCTTGGGCGAAACCCTGGAACGGATTCGGAGTTTAGCCAGTACCACGGAGACGATTTATTACGTTTATGTCACCGATGCAGAACGACATCTGAGTGGAATCGTTTCATTGCGGGATTTGGTTGTGTCTCCACCGGAGCAAACTCTAGGTGAAGTAATGAGTCGTGATGCCGTTTGTGTTCACACGGATACCGATCAAGAAGAAGTGGCGCGGTTAATCCAACGCTACGACTTTCTGGCTGTACCTGTGGTTGATCGAGAACATCGTTTGGTGGGAATTGTCACCGTTGATGATGTGATCGATATTTTAGAGCGAGAAACCACTGAAGATATCTATGCCTTGGGGGGTGGGGTACAATCCGGGCGCGATAATTACTTTCAAACCAGCTTAATTACTGTTGCCCGCAAACGAGTGGTTTGGTTATTTGTGTTGTTACTGACAAACAGTGTGACTGCCACCATCATTAACTCTCAAGCAGACATCTTACAAAGAGTTGTGGCGCTGGCGGCATTTATTCCTCTGTTGACAGGTACAGGGGGAAATGTGGGCGCTCAATCGTCAACGGTGGTGATTCGCGGTTTAAACACTGACGAAATTCGAGATATGGGTTCATTACAGGTAATCGGGCGTGAAGCTATGGCAGGAGCGCTACTGGGAACAATTTTAGGCTCAGTGGCAACGGTTTGGGCGTATCTGCTCAGAGATGATATCTTTGTTGCCGTTGCTGTGGGTATCAGTTTAGTCGCGATCGCGATTCTGGCATCGGTAGCGGGTTCGGCGTTACCGTTTCTGTTCCGTTCCCTGGGATTAGATCCCGCCTTGATGTCAGCCCCGTTTATTACCACGGCGGTTGATGTGTTGGGTGTGTTGATTTATTTTAATATTGCCAGGATGGTTCTTGGTCTTTAATTATTGGTTATTAGGTTATTAGTCATTGGTCTTATGTCATTGGTCATACTCGCTCCCGAAAAGAAGCAAGCTACATCTTATGTTTGTTCATAATTCATAATTCCAAGACTATAGATGAATTCTCATGACAGGGAATGCTAACTCACCGTCTGAAAATTGCCGAGTGTATCTTTGTTGCTGTCTCAATCATTGGCTGGGCTGTCGCGGCGGCGTCTGGTCAAATTATCTATGGGGCGGTTCCATTGTCGATTACCCTGTTGCTCAATCTGATCAATCGCCTCCGGTTTGAGCAACACAGCCGAAATCGGTTAACGGGAGCCATGGCGCAATTACATCGCCAAGTATCCCAAGAGAGTCAATCGTTATACCAACAGCAACTTAAGCAAGCACTCGCCTCTCTACAAGCAAAACTCCCCGACTATCTGGCTCAAATTGAGAATCCCGCTTCGGAATTAGGGGCGATCAAAATTGCCCAACTTCAAGCTCGAATTGTTAGCGTGGAACAATCGCTGCGGAATGTTGTAGATTATCTCAATAGTGCCTCATTGCCTAACCACATCGAGCAATTAGAAGCCGCGATCGCACAAATCACTGCCGATCTTGATCAGCTACAATACCAAATCCCTTTTACTACCAATCCAGAACAACCAACCCATTGGCATACAGAGGCGGGAGGTGAACCATCCCTGTTTCCTGTCGCTTCTGAATCAGTTTCCCCTGTGAGGAGAGCTGGGGGAGCTGGGGAAGCTGAGGAAGCTGGGGAAGCTGGGGAAGCTGGGGGAGCTGGGGAAGCTGGGGAAGCTGGGGGAGCTGAGGAAGCTGGGGGAGCTGAGGAAGCTGGGGAAGCTGGGGGAGCTGAGGAAGCTGGGGAAGCTGGGGGAGCTGGGGGAGCTGGAGAAGAAGATAGGAGAGCGTATCCGAGTGCTTTTGTCCCTGAACCAATCCTACCCAATTGGGACTTCCGATTCACTGTGAAAGGACATCAGGATTGGGTGAGCGCATTGGCAATAAGTTCAGATGGACAAATTCTTGCCAGTGGTAGTTTAGACAAAACCGTGAAGCTGTGGCATCTAGAGACGGGGGATCTGATTCACACATTTAGTGATCATCAACAGGGAGTTCTCTGTCTTAGCTTAAGCCCTGATGGTCAGTGGCTGGCGAGTGGGGGATTTGATCAGACGATTAAGGTCTGGAAACTAGAGACTGGAGAATTATGCCATACGTTGACAGGTCATAACGGTTCCGTGCGATCGCTGGTGATTATGCCAGATAACCAAACTCTGATCAGTGGTAGCTTTGATCAAACCATTAAGCTATGGCAATTGGATCAGGGAAAATTCGTCCAGGATTTAGTCCAAGACGCCGGACGATTATCCGCGATCGCATTAAGTCCAGATGGCAAAACCCTTGCCAGTGGCGGCGGAGATGGCATTGTTGATCTGTGGCATGTTCAGCCGTTTGATCTAGAATTCAGTCTCACCGACAATCTGAGTTCGATCAACTCTCTTGCCTTAAGTCCCAATGGGCGTCGGTTAGCCGCCGCCTGTACCGATGGTACTCTGAAGGTATGGCAACTTGATAGTGCGGAACGGGTAGAGAGTTGGCAATGTCCCTCCGCCCCCGCCATGTCGATTATTTTTAGCGATAACGAGCAAAGTGCGATCGCGGCTCATGCAGACGGTACGATTAAGATCTGGTGGCTAGGCATCGATGAACCGTTGCTTGTCTTGGACAATAACGATGCTGGTTCTGTGGTATCCGTTGCTCTAAGTCCAGATGGTCGGTGGTTAGCTGGAGGAAATCGAGATGGTACAGTTAAACTTTGGCAACAGTTATAAGATTTGTAGGGATGTGCCATGCATCCGTGTCAACTTCAGGTAAAAAACCAATGCTGGCAAGGTTTTAAGCTGTGTCTATCTACTCCTTGACATTTTCCCCCTCATCCCCTACCCCCTTCTCCCTCCCTGGGGAGAAGGGGAACCGGATTCTCTTACTTCCCTCTTGCTCCCCTCTCCCTATTCCCTGACAAATGACAAATGACAAATGACAAATGACAAAAAAAACTGGCTTTTCATCGCTGAATCTGTTGCTATTGCTGCCTCATTTGTCGGGGCAATAGTAGCAGTTATATCGGGACAGATAATTTATGGATTAGCGCCTTTAGTGATTTCCCTGTTACTCAATCTAATTAACCGCCGTCGTGTTGTCCAACAGCTTCGGCGCAAGATTAGCGATCGCACTCAAATTGACAATTTAAGTCGAGATATCCAAACCTTACGTGCAGATGTCGCTCAACTGAAGCAACCTGACTTGAATCAGATGTCTAGAGAGGAACTGTCTGCTGTTGTCTCTACCGTTGAGGCAATTAATGAGAAGCAAAAGGCGTTACGAGGTTCTCTGGCTCCCCTACAATCAAAACTTGATGAATTAAATCAAAAATTCAGGCAGCGTCCCGAATTAGAACAGATTGAGACGTTAGCTGGGATTATTGTAGCTCTCAAACAGACCATCGATCAACTTCCCCAACCTGATCGTACCGCCGCTTCTGTCAACCCAGAGCGAGTGGAACAATTAGAACGTGCGATCGCGCAAATCCAACAGGAACTATCACAACTTCAGCCGTAAGCTGTCATACCAAAGTTTAAATATAGGATAACCGATGTAAGGATTCAGGGGTCGTGGAAATCCGATGAAGGGGGAAGGCTTCGCCTGGTTTTGGCTATGATGTCGAGTACAGCAGTTTGGCAGAGGCTCCCGGCTTGCCCCTTTTGCTCCGGCACGGGGAGAACTACCTGAGTAG
>NZ_JAVKEA010000198.1:0-48176 GCF_040221695.1 Coleofasciculus sp. E2-BRE-01
GTGCTAAATTGTTAGTTTGATTTGCCGGAACATGGGACAGCAATAGCTTTAACCAATTTTACCCGGATTTCAAGAGAGTTTTGAGGCGGTGAAAAGCGGCAATCATTGTGTGGCAAGCTTCCTGGTTCATTAAAGCTGATACTTTAGCCCACTAAGTCCGGAAGACCCGAAAAGGGCTTGATATTTCGGCGAGTCTCGCCTGAAGGTTTCTGAGAAGTTTTGCCAAAAGCTCATTAATCACTTCCTTGCCAATATCAAGATAATGAAGTTTGAATGTGTTTCCAGAAAGCGCGAAGAGGAACACCAGATGTAGTTCCTGGCTCAAGCGAACGACCCGCACGCCCTATACCCAGGTTTCCCCGATGAATAGCCACTAATTGCCAATCCCGATTAAAAATTGGCGCACCAGATGAACCCTCATCGGTACTGATGTTGTGGTCGATGTACTCCTCTCCCACTTGCACAATCTGACCCAAGCCAGAAATTACAATATGCTGTCCCCGTGGATGGTGAATCAGACGAATTTCCTGACTACTATCTAGTATGGCATTGATGCAGTTAGTTATCCGTTGTCTCGGCTCACCTTTGACTTTGAGCAAAGCGTAATCGAGTTGATTAGAGCGTATCGCCGTATCCAGATCGAGTTCAAAGACATCTGAGTCTAAGGAGTAGCTCCCGAATGTGTAGTTAAAACGTACCCAGGCTTCTTGCACCTGACTTTTGCTAAAAATGTGGTTACAGGTGAGCAGCAGATTCTTGCCGATTAGAACACCAGTACCAATGCCTTGTCCTTTGGGGGACTCAATTCTGCCAACTGCATTACGAGCTGCTAAAGCCTTAAAATTTTCCTGTCCCTGCTCAACTAATCGAGAGAATAGAGCAACATCTTGATCAGCTAGTCCATAGAGCGGAGCGAGTTCGCATAGGTACTTGAGTAAACTCACCATCGGGTGATAATCCAAGCGCCGATTAGAGATGGGATAAATTTTAAACGCTGCGACTAACGCTGGAGCAAATTTAGTGGGTGTTGCACCCAGTTTCAGATTGCTTAGAAGAGCAATATCAACACCAGCGCTCTCCAGAACCTCTTGGCGCTCACTGGCATCGTTAACCTTAAGAGCAAATTGGTTTAGCGCCAACATTAAAGGTGTAACATCTTTCTGCTCTAAAAATAATTCAGGATTCATAATACTTTCATCTGTCCAGCTTAAATTTGAGTCGGCAAATTGAGATAAGTCTTCCTAGAAACTCTTCAAGTTGTACAGGTTCCATAAACTACATCTCAATTATTCTGTAGACTACTCTTCGTACATAGAAACCAACTTAGACGAGATTCTGTTCTCCATGAAACAGCATCAAGACAGCAGTATCAAATATGATTAAATTATTGAGTAGTGTCCTTATTCAGTTATAAAACATTCCCAGGTTCTGCCTGGAAACTAGGGAGGCAGAGCCTGGGAACGAGGGAGGGAAGAATATCTCTAGCAACTACAGGACTTATGCAGGTACATCATATATGGTGGCAATGGTGCGTTACGCTACGAAGATAGCACCCTACAGATAGAGGCGTTGCGTAAGTCCTAAACCAGCGAGATTACTGACGCCAGACTTCATCGACAACATCCCCGGATGAACCCACTAATTGGATATGCAAGGGCATTTGACCAAAGGCATGGGTGGAACAGCTTAAGCAGGGGTCAAAGGCGCGAATTCCGGCTTCAACTCGGTTTAATAACCCTTCAGGTATTTCATTCCCGTGGATGTAATGTTTGGCAATTTGTGCCACGGTTTTGTTCATCGCCAAGTTATTTTGACCCGTGGCAATAATCATGTTGACTTTCTTGATAATGCCATTTTCATCCACATTATAGTGGTGGAACAATGTACCTCTGGGCGCTTCACTGACACCAATCCCTTCTAAACTGTTAATTCCGGCTTCCGCACGAGTGCGTTTGGAGACAATATCTGGGTCATTGACTAATTGCTCAATCCGTTCTAAAGCTGCCAGAATTTCCACTAAGCGGGCATAGTGATAGAAAAAGGATGACGTGGCTACACCGCCTGCGCGATCGCGAAATTCTTGTAACTCCCGATCCGCCGCTTCCGTTCCCATGCGATCGCAGATATTCAGTCGGGCTAATGGACCCACCCGATAAATCCCATCCGGGTATCCTAAAGGTTTATAGTAGGGGAATTTCAGATAAGACCAGGGTTCAACGGCTTCACCCATAAAGTCTTGATAATCATCCTCACTGAGTCCATCAGCTACCATATTCCCTTCACTATCTTTGAAGCGAAGATGACCATCATAATGTTCCCAGACTCCATCTTTACCGACTAACCCCATAAACAGGGAGGGGAACAAACCAAAGGTTTCTACCTCGGTGGAAAACTTATCTAATAACTGCTTAAACAAGCCCAGCGCGGTATCGAGAGTCGCCCGAGATTCCGGTAAGCGATCGCGTATCCAAGCTCGCCCCTCTTCCGATAAAGGCGATCTTACACCCCCAGGAACCGCCCAAGCCGGGTGAATCTTCTTCGCCCCCAACAGTTCGATCACCGTTTGACCAAACTGGCGTAAGCGAATCCCACTGCGGGCTAAATCCGGATCAGCCGCAATTAAGCCAAACACATTTCGAGTCGCCGGATCACTATCCCAACCCAATAAAAAGTCAGGACTACTCAAATGGAAAAACGACAGGGCGTGAGACTGGGTAATTTGTCCCAAATTCATCATCCGCCGCAATTTCTCACCCGCAGGTGGAACTTTCACCGCTTGAATTTTATCCCCCGTTTTTGCCGACGCCAGTAAATGACTCACCGGACAAATCCCACAAATTCGGGCAGTAATCCCCGCCATTTCCCACATCGGGCGTCCTTCACAGAACTTTTCAAAACCCCGGAATTCCACCACATGAAATCTCGCGTCTTCTACTTCCCCCGCATCATCCAGAAAAATAGAAATTTTCGCGTGTCCTTCAATACGAGTAACCGGATCAATAACAACTGTTTTAGCCATAACTTTTTTTGTCCTTCGTCCTTTGTCCTTTGTTTTCTTTTTCCGAATGACCAATGACCAATGACCAATGACTAATGACTATCCAAACTTAATCATTTCCCGTCCTTCCATAACGGGTTGTTCCCCTCGCAGTAGGGGTTCGATAGTTGCTTGAATTCGGTCGGCTGGTGGTGGACATCCCGGCATAAATAAATCAACGTGAACCAACTCATGTACCGGACGCACGCGGTCTAGTAATTCTGGCACAATTCCAGGGAAATTAGGTAATTGGGGATTCGCATCTCCCAACTCCAGATAACAGCGCTTCAGCACCGGTTCTGCCCCTCCTAACATATTCCGTAAGGCTGGTACGTTGGCAGTTACAGCACAATCGCCAAAGGAAATCAGGAATTTGGTGCGTTCTCTGGCGATGCGAATTAACTCCAAGTTTTCCTCATTCGCGACACCCCCTTCTACTAAACAAACATCCACGTCTTCGGGGTACTCTTTAACATCAGAAGCTACTGGACTGTAAACCACATCCACTTTCTCAGCCAGTTCCAGTAGCCATTCGTCTAAATCCAGAAAGGACATGTGACAGCCCGAACAGCCACACAACCAAATCGTCGCTAATTTTATTTTTGCCATGTTTTATGTCTCCCAACAATTGGTGATTGGTGATTGGTGATTGAGGATTTGTTAAAGAAAAGAGAACAGGGAACAGGGAACAGGGAATAGGCAATAGGCAATAGGCAATGGGCAATGGGCAATGGGCAATAGGTAAGGTAGAGTTTTGAGTTAACTTCCCCTATCTCCCCTATCTTCCCTATCTTCCCCATCTTCCCTATCTTCCCCATCTTCCCTATCTTCCCCATCTTCCCCAGCTTCCCCAGCTTCCCCCGCTTTCCTACGTCACCGAGTCCACTTATGGTTTTCCCGTGCTGTGACTAAAAATTCTACTTTCCCTCTGTCTTTTTCCATTTCCGCGACTGTGGAACCCTTGCGGAAAAGAGAACCTGTGGGACAAGCATCCACACACTTACCACAAGAAGTACAGGCTTCCACCTCTCCCCAAGGCTGAGCCAACCCGCTAATGATACGGGAAGCCGGACCCCGCCCTGCCACATCCCAGACGTGAGCGCCTTCGATTTCGTCACAGACTCGCACACAACGAGTACAGAGAATACAGCGGTTGTGATCAAGACCGAAGCGATCATGAGATACATCCACGTCTCGTTGTGGGAAACGATAGGGGAAACGGGTGTGATCCATTCCCACCTCAATCGCCGCATCTTGCAATTGGCAATTGCCATTCACTACACAGACGGCGCAGATGTGATTCCCTTCGGAAAACAGCATCTCGACAACCATGCGGCGGTATTCTTGGAGCGTTTCGGTATTGGTATGAACTTTCATTCCCTCCGACACCTCAGTAACGCAGGCAGGTAGGAGTTTGTTAATCCCTTCAATTTCTACCAAACACAACCGACAAGCACCCACATCAGTGACCCCTTCCAGATGACACAACGTAGGAATATGAACACCTGCTTCTTTGGCTGCGGTTAGGAGGGTTGCACCTTCTTCAATGGCTACATCAACGCCATCAATGGTCAATGTTTTTACTGACATATCTTTTGTCCTTTGTCATTTGTCCTTTGTCATTTGTCCTTGGTCATTTGTCATTTGTCATTTGTCTTTTGTCAACAACCTGATAAATGACTGAGGAATAAGGGCGGGTTTTGTTGCTCAGTTATCAGCTCTTAATTCGTGTTAGTCCCTAAACCCGCCCCTACAGTACATTAAAGAAGCCCCTACAATTGACTGATGACTTATGACTTCACTGCCACTTTTTCATTCGGGCTATCTTGAAGTAACGTCAGATACTCATCCCGGAAGTAGCGCAACGTACTCATGACGGGATTCGGTGCAGTCTGACCCAAACCGCACAAGCTGGTGTCTTTCACCATGCCACAGAGCTGTTCGAGTTGTTCGATATCCCTCATTGTGGCTTCTCCCTTGAGGATTTTGGTCAGTGCTTGGTACATTTGCACTGTTCCGACTCGACAGGGGATGCATTTGCCGCAGGTTTCTCCCCGACAGAATTCCATATAGAACTGAGCTACCTCAATCATGCTGGTGGTTTTATCCATCACCACCATGCCACCCGAACCCATCATCGAGCCGATTGTGACCAGTGAGTCGTAGTCTACTGGGGTATCCAGTAGGGATGCGGGGATACAACCGCCAGAAGGTCCCCCCGTTTGTACTGCCTTCACTTCACCATCTGGCACACCGCCGCCCATTTCTTCAACAATTTCGCGTAGGGTAATGCCCATTGGCACTTCAATTAAACCATTGTTGCGGATTTTACCCGTTAGAGCGAACACTTTTGTGCCTTTGCTCTTTTCGGTGCCGATATTGGCGTACCATTCGGCTCCTTCCCGAATGATGACCGCAATGTTGGCAAAGGTTTCCACATTATTAATTAAAGTCGGACATCCCCATAATCCTGATTGCGCCGGATAGGGGGGGCGGGGGCGGGGTAAACCTCGTCCGCCTTCGACGGAGGCAATTAAGGCGGTTTCTTCACCGCAGACAAAAGCCCCTGCACCGATGCGGATATCCACTTTGAAGTCAAAGGGAGAGTCGAAGATTTGACTCCCTAAAATGCTGAGTCGTTTAGCTTGCTTGATTGCCTTTTGCAGGCGCTCGATCGCGAGGGGATATTCCGCCCGAACATAGATGAACGCTTGGGTAGCACCCACCGCATATCCGGCGATCGCCATTCCTTCTAAAACCCGATGGGGGTCACTCTCTAACACCGAGCGATCCATGAACGCACCGGGATCACCCTCATCTGCATTACAAATTACATATTTTTGCTCCCCAGGCATCTTCGCCATGGTTGCCCATTTCAATCCCGTGGGATAGCCGCCGCCACCGCGCCCGCGCAACCCACTCTTGCTGATTTCATCGACAACTTCCGCCGGGGTCATATCATGAATAACTTTATACAGGGATTGATATCCCCCCGCCGCAATATATTCTTCAATCCGTTCCGGGTCAATTTTGCCACTGGTTTCCCGGACGATTCGCATTTGGCGAGCAAAAAAGGGGTGATTCATATCGCCCTCATCCGCCGTGGCTGTCCCGCCGTTGAGTGATTCAATAATACTGGCAGCATCATCGGGCGTGACTTCCTCGTAGAGTTTGTCCTGGGGATCGATTTCCACCAAAGGACCTCGCCCACAGAACCCCATACACCCCACACCGACGACTTGCACGCGATCGCCTAAATCTGCTGCTTTAACTGCTCCCTCTAAATTTTTCTTTACACCCAAGGAATTCGCGGCTTGGCAACCCGTTGACGTACAACAATGCACGCGGATGCTTTTTTTCGCCTTGCGTTCTTCCTCAGCAATGTCTTGCAGTTCCGTTAAATCCATAATTTTCTCTCCTCATCAGTGGTGGAATAAACCCACCCGCAAAAACGTAATCCGACCCAGCGCCATGTAGAGACGTAGTATGCTACATCTCTACTCCATCCATCCCTTCACCTTCTCCAGTGCCAATTCTGCGGTTTGTTTCGGCGCAACTGTGCCATCAAACACCACGGCTGGGGCGATACCGCAGGCACCGAGACAACGGGCGCTGAGCAAGGACATTTCGCCATCGGGGGTGGTGTCACCCACTTGGATGCCAAGATGTTCCTCTAGTGCTGATAGCACTTGTCCGCCGCCTTTGACGTAACAAGCCGTACCCGTACAAACCACACAAGTATGAGCGCCACCGGGCTTCAGGGAGAACAGGTGGTAAAATGTCGCCACCCCATACACCCGACTCAGGGGGAGTTTTAGCCCTCGTGCAATGTACAACAGCACGTCCTCCTCCAGATAGCCAAAGGCTTCCTGTGCCTTGTGGAGAACTTCAATCAAAACATCGGAACGATACTGAGCCCGCTTCATGGTGATATCCAGGACTTTGAAGCGCTTATCACCACTGGGGTGTCCTTTCTTGGCTTCCTTCGGTTTTTTAGTCGTAGTGGTGTCTGCACGAGCCGTGGGCGCAGTTGCCATAGTTAACTCTCCTTATAGGTAAGTATCTGTAGGGTGGGCATTTGCCCACCCCACAACCGATTTACATCGCTGGGACAGCAGGTTGGGTATCGGATTTGATATTGCTATCACCGATCGCACCATTGCCGTTGACGGTTTCGACATCAGGAACCTCGCCTAAGTCGCCATAATAGGCTTTGGTGAGGATTTCCTTGAGATCTTCAATCAAGGGGTAGCGGGGGTTTGCGCCAGTACACTGATCATCGAATGCCTGATCTGCAACTTCATCCAGCTTGGCGAAGAATTCTGCTTCACTTTCCTTAATCACATCCTTAAGCGCCGCCGGAATCCCCACCTGACGCTTGAGTTCCTCAATCGCCCCAACTAGTCGATTGATTTTCTCCTCTTCGGTATCGCCACCCAAATGCAGGTAATCAGCAATCCGAGAATAGCGCCATTTGGCATTGGGATACTTGTATTGGGAGAATGTCGCCTGCTTAAAGGGCGCATCCGTGGCGTTATAGCGAATAACATGGGAAATTAACATGGCATTCGCTAACCCGTGGGGGACATGGAAAATAGCCCCTAATTGGTGTGCCATGGAGTGACAAATTCCCAGGAAACTATTGGCAAACGCCATTCCCGCCATTGTGGCGGCATAGTGCATTTTCTCCCGCGCCTTGGGATCATGGGCACCATTTTTGTATGCCGAAGGCAAGTATTTAAAGATTAGGCGAATTGCCTCTAGTGCCAACCCATTGGTATATTCACTAGCTAACACCGAAACATAAGCTTCTAAAGCGTGAGTCAAGGCATCGACGCCCCCGAATGCGGTGAGACTCTTGGGCATATTCAGGACTAATTCGGGGTCTACGATCGCCATATTTGGCGTCAAGGCATAGTCTGCCAAGGGATACTTGATATCATTGCGGCGATCGGTTACTACCGCAAACGGTGTCACTTCTGAACCCGTTCCCGATGTCGTGGGAATCGCTACCATCATCGCTTTCTCACCCAAGGGGGGCAGTTCATACACCCGTTTGCGGATATCCATGAACCGCATCGCTAACCCCTCAAATTCAATCTCTGGATGCTCATACATCAGCCACATAATTTTGGCAGCATCCATGGGCGAACCCCCACCCAAGGCGATAATCACATCGGGCTTGAAGGTGTTCATCAACGTCAATCCCCGTTGTACGGTTTCTAAGGAGGGGTCTGGCTCTACGTCATAGAAGATATCGTATTTGATACCAATTTCAGCCAAAACCTCTTCGAGGCTAGCCGTCATTCCTAGATCGTAAATGGGTTTGTCGGTGACGATAAATGCCCGTTCTTTCCCCGCTAACTCCCGCAGGGCGATGGGTAGAGACCCATACTTAAAGTACACCTTGGGCGGTATCCGGAACCACAACATATTTTCCCGCCGTTCCGCGATCGTTTTTATGTTCAGCAGGTGTTCCGGTCCGACATTTTCACTGATGGAGTTCCCTCCCCATGTACCGCAACCTAACGTCAACGAGGGATCAAGGCGGAAGTTATAGATATCCCCGATCGCACCTTGGGAGGAGGGGGTGTTAATTAAGACGCGAGACGCCTGAACTTGGTCTTCAAACCGTTTAATATGGTCAGCATTGGCTGGATTGGTGTACAGCACCGCCGTATGTCCACGTCCGCCAAATTCAACCAATTGTCCGGCTTTGTCTACCGCATCCTCAAAATCTTTAGCCCGATACATTGCCAGAACGGGGGAGAGTTTCTCGAAGGAAAAGGGTTCATCAGTGCCAATCTTTTCCACTTCGCCAATAATCACCCGGGTTTGTTCCGGTAAGGCAAATCCAGCTAATTCGGCTAACTTCTCAACAGGTTGACCGACAATTTCGGCATTTAAGCGCCCATTGACAATAATTTTACTCCCCATTTTTTCCCGTTCTTCTGGCTTCAAGAAGTAAGCGCCGCGATTAATAAATTCTTGGCGCACCTCCTCGTAAACATTATCCAAGACAATCACCGACTGCTCACTGGCGCAGATCATGCCATTGTCAAAGGTTTTACTCAGAATAATCGAAGACACCGCCATTTTAATGTGAGCGCTGGAATCAATTACCGCTGGCGTGTTTCCTGCACCAACACCGAGAGACGGATGACCCGAAGAATAGGCGGCTTTCACCATTCCCGGACCCCCTGTCGCCAGGATCAGCTTCACATCGGGGTGCTGCATTAAGGCTTGGGAAAGGGGAACCGTGGGTTCATCAATCCAGCCGATAATATGCTCGGGTGCGCCAGCCGCTACCGCCGCGTCTAAGACCACTTTTGCCGCTTCCAGGGTGCATTGTTTGGCACGGGGATGAGGGGAGAAGATAATCCCATTGCGCGTTTTCAGGGCAATCAGTGCTTTAAAAATTGCGGTTGATGTGGGGTTGGTGGTGGGGACGATCCCGGCTAAAATACCAACGGGTTCAGCAATTTTCTGGAAGCCGAACGATTTATCCTCTTCGACAACACCACAGGTTTTGTCGTGTTTGTACTTGTTGTAGATCATTTCCGAGGCAAAGTGGTTTTTAATCACCTTGTCCTCAACCACTCCCATTGCCGTTTCACTAACGGCTAATTTTGCCAGAGGAATCCGGGCTGCATTAGCCGCGAGTGCCGCTTTTTTAAAGATGGCATCGACCTGCTCTTGCGTGTAGCCAGCGTATTGGGTTTGAGCATTTTTAACCCGTTGAATTAATTCTTCGAGTTCCTGATGGTTTGTGACTTTGATCATGTTAGTTGCAGTAAGTCTCGTCATGCGTATTGATTACAGTCCTCACACCCACTTTTGATTTTGTTCTGGTTATTACTCGCTCGTGTAGAAATCGGGCAGGTTTCCCGGCTAAAGCGACTAAGTTTCTCCTTAAGTCGTCACCGAGATAAGTCCTATCTCCGGTTGTTTATAATCTGTGGTCTTAAGCGAAGTCCAAGGCATATTTTCCTGTCCTTTGTCCTAACCTATCGTCTGTTCTGATTACCGTTTCATCGCTGGCAATAGTATCGACTCCCAGTATAAAGTGGGCGGGGAAAGCAAAAAATCTCCTAATGGGAATACTCACATCTGATCCTCCTAATTCCCTAGGATGATTAACCAAATGATCAACAAGCAGACCGTTCCTCCCAATGCAGTATAGATCAAGGATTCATGTCTAGGGAAGTCCTAAGAATCTAAGAAATACTTTTTCCTCCCGTCACACCTACTATACTATCTCGAATGGGAGATTTGTAAACCAATAAATCCATGATTTTTTTAAGATTGCGCTAGACTTAAGCCTCCTTAATTTTAGACTTTCTTAATAAACAACGTTTGAGTTGTTCAAACGCCAGACTAGCTTTTTTCAACCTGCCAAAACTGTTAACCATGAACCAAGTATCGGACAAGGCGGTTGCATGTCCTTAATAGCACTTGCCGTATCGGTTTGTCGATAGGGGAAGATGGCGTGAGGGGGAGATGGGGTGAGGGGTGAGGGGGAGAAGTTTTTATGATGAGTGAGACAGCCATACCCCTACTGATGCGACGGGGTTCCTCTATCTCCAGACGTAAACGTTGCAAACTTAAAATAAACTTAACACAATGAAATTATTCTTTTAATATTGATAGGCGATGACGACCACTGACGAACTAAAATCCCGACCCTTACCTCCCGGTGATTTCGGTTTACCGTTGATTGGGGAAACCATCCAGTTTTTCCGTGATCCCGACTTTGCCCAGAAGCGTCATCAAAAGTATGGGTCGATATTCAAGACCAAGTTATTTGGACGTCCCACGGTGATGATTAGTGGTTCCGAGGCGAATCGCTTTGTCTTCACCCATGAGAACCAGTACTTTACCAGCACCTTCCCCCCCAGCACAAAAATACTCTTGGGACCTGCGTCTCTAGCGGTACAGGGCGGTTCAAACCATCTGCAACGACGCAAAATCCTCTCCCAAGCCTTTCAACCTAGGGCATTAGCGGGATATTTGACCGCGATGGCAGAGATTGCCCAGGGTTATCTACATAAATGGGAGCATCTGGGTACATTGACATGGTATCCAGAACTGAGAAATCTAACCTTTGATATCGCCTGCAAATTGTTGGTGGGACTAGACGCTGCCTCAGAAACGAATCTGGGACAATGGTTTGAAGAGTGGTGTAAAGGGTTGTTTAGCATCGCCTTACCCTTACCGTGGACGAAATTTGGTCGTGCGTTGCATTGCCGCAAGCAGCTATTAAACCAGATTGAACAGATTATCCGCCAACGCCAGCAATCCAGCAACCCTGGTCAAGATGCATTGGGACTGCTATTGCAAGCGCGGGATGAACAGGGTAATCGTCTGAGTTTAGAGGAACTCAAAGACCAAATCTTGTTGTTGCTCTTTGCCGGTCATGAAACGTTAACATCGGCACTGGCGTCTACTTGTCTTCTCTTAGCCCAGCATCCCGATATTGTAGCCGCCATCCGCGCCGAACAACAGCAACTGAATCTGCAACGTCCATGGACAATGGAAGATTTAAAGCAGATGACCTATCTCGAACAAGTTCTCAAGGAAGTCATGCGTCTGATTCCCCCAGTTGGCGGTGGGTTTCGGGAAGTGATTCAGTCTTGCGAGTTAGATGGTTATCAGTTACCAAAAGGATGGTCAGTTCAATATCAAATTAGCAGAACTCATCACGATAGTGATATTTATACGCAACCAGAACAATTTGACCCAGAACGGTTTAATCCAGAACGGGCGGAGGATAAATCCAAACCCTTTAGTTATGTTCCCTTTGGCGGTGGGGTGCGCGAATGTTTAGGACGAGAGTTTGCCAAATTGGAGATGAAATTATTTACCGCATTGTAAGTGCGCGATTATCAGTGGGAACTACTTCCGGAACAGAATCTGGATATGGTTGTAGTACCTACACCCCATCCCCGCGATGGTTTGCGGGTTAAGTTTTGGCGGCGAGATGGTGAAAATTAGGTCTTTGTTACATACTCACGTAGGGTGGGTTAGGCGGGGCTTAAATTCAGACGATAATGATTAATGAACTATCCGCCGTAACCCACCGATAAGCTGTCATTCATTTAAATTAAGAATGGGTAGCGAACAAGATGCTCAATGTAGCGAGCAAGATGCTCAATGTAGCGAGCAAGATGCTCGCACTACTACGGCAAGGATGAGAGAGCCATTATTGACATTAAGGTTTAAATGCCGAACAGCTTATTAATCGGATTCCTTCATAACCTTTTATAAAGGGCGCAAAGAATTGCGCCCCTACAAACGGCATATATTATTTAAATAAATGCGACGTTGATGTCCAATTCTCCACTGATATAAACCCTACCTAGATTAAATAATACATTCTCAGCATTAATAGTGGTGGGTTACGGCGGATAACTCATTGAATAGTTATCCTCTCCATTAAAGTCCCGCCTAACCCACCCTACGTTTTTTCTTGATTTACGTTTTTTTGATCAAAGTATTTCCCCCTGGTCTCTTTTTTTGAGACAAAGGGTTTTTTATTCTGTGTGTCAATGTTGTAATATTGCTACAAAATTAGCAGAGGGGTTGGGGATGAGGGCTGGCTGAGGCGATACACAGACAATGGGAACGGGAATACTGAGAAAAAATCCCCCAGTTGTCAGTAGTAGGTAACAGCAGCAATGGCTAAGCGATCGCTAAAAGCATCCACTATCGGTATCACCCAGGCAAAACAAGCGTTTGAACGCAAGGGATGGACACAAGAATACCTCGCCGCCCAAGTGGGTTTAGAAACCCGCCACTCGGTTTGGAAGTTTTTTCGCGGGAAACCGATTGATCGAGCCTATTTTATTGACATCTGTTTTCAATTAGATCTGGATTGGCAAGATATTGCCGATTTTCCGCCAACCTCTGTACCCTCAACCCCAACACCGGAATGCAATACGCCCAGCCAAATTGACGCTTGGGTGCAATTGATGCGATCGCAACTCCAGGATCACATCCAGGTTCAAGCGGGTATCTTGCAATCCTCCTTTGATGTCACCCAGCCTCTACTCCTAGATCACCTCTATACCCACGTCAAAATTTTGCCCCACCTCACCCATCAGCGATGGCTTGAGGTGTCTGACTTACAGGGTTCTCAGCCCAAAGCAGGCGATCGCGTTCGCTTAACTCAACTTAATCAACCCGCCATTCCCGGAATGGAGGCGGTGATGATGCATTCTAAACTAGCAATTCTCGGTAAACCGGGTGCAGGTAAAACCACATTTTTACAATATCTTGCCCTTCAATGCAATGCAGGTCATTTTAAACCAGACTGTATTCCCGTCTTTATCTCCCTGAGACAATTTACCAAACAAGCCCGAACTACTGGTAATTTCAGTTTCCTCAATTATCTGAGTACGAAGTGGAAAACTTTTGGCATTTCTCCAGAACAGATAGAACCCTTACTTCAACACGGGAAAGTCCTACTATTACTCGATGGTTTAGATGAAGTGCCCAAAGCCGATACCCCAGAATTGCTGCAACAGATACAACTCTTTGCAGATGAGTATTACCAAAATCAAATTATTATTACCAGTCGCATCGCCGCTCAACAATACCACTTTCGCGGATTTACCTATGTCGAGTTAGCCGATTTTGACGCCCATCAAATTGAAACCTTTGCCAAAAAATGGTTTACTGCAACCAACAAAAATTATCAGCCAGTCGGCTTAGCCAAAGCCGCTCAATTTCTGGAACAATTACACCATCCCGAAAACCAACCGATTCGAGAACTCGTCGTTACGCCAATTTTACTTAGTTTAGTCTGTTCCGTATTTCAGGAACGGGCAACCTTTCCCAGCAAACGCGCCAAACTCTATCAGGCAGGATTAGATATTTTGCTAGTGCGCTGGGATAAAGCCAGAGGAATCCAACGGGATCAAACCTATCGCAACTTACAGCTTCCTGATAAGATAAAACTCCTGAGTCAAATTGCAGCGACGATGTTTGCACAGGGAAACTACTTTTTTGAAAAAAGTGAAGTTCTGCCGATTATTTCCGACTATCTCCAGAACTTACCCAATGGGAGTCAGGATTTAGAAACCCTGTGGTTAACCAGCGAAGGCGTTCTCAAAGCCATTGAGTTACAGCATGGGTTACTCGTGGAACGGGCGCGAGATATTTATTCCTTTTCTCATCTCACGTTTCAGGAATATCTAACCGCCCGAAAAATTGTCGCAACTCAAAGCACAGAGGCACTGCAACAGTTAGCTACTCACATTACTGATCCCCAATGGAAGGAAGTCTTTTTGCTCACTGTGAGTCTGTTACCTACAGCGGATCTATTACTCCAGCTAATCAAGGAGGAAATTGATCAGTTAGTCAAGGATGATCTGCAAATGAAGACTTTTATTGACACCATTGATCAGAAAGTGAATCAGCTAAAATTGGATTGCCACTCTGCTGCATTACGAGCCTTTTACTGGACATTATTTCAGGATCGGGATTTAAACTTAGCGGTGTCTCTTGATGCCAAGCTAGCCCAGGAATTACCTGGCGATTTAGCCTTAGATTTAACCCTAGCACGGGCATTTGATTTAACTGAAATGCTGATCAAGAAGCCTACGGTTAAACAGATTCTCAACCTAGAATTTGCATTAGATTTTGAGCGAACCTTTCAGTTGGACAAAGCATTTCAGCAGTCTCTCCAGCAAATTAAAGCCCAACTTCCTGATCCCGCCCAAGGAAAAGAAGGGTTACAAGCTTGGTGGCAAGTTAACGGTGAAGCTTGGCTGCAACAGTTTCGTGCTAGTATTATCGAATATCGCGCTATTGGGCAAGATTGGCAGTTTAGTCAAGACCAATGGCAACGATTACAGCAATATTATCAGGCAAATCAGTTTCTCGTTGATTGTCTCAATAGTGAGGGTCAAGTGAGTGCTGAGGTGAGGGCTGAAATCGAAAATAACGTGTTGATTGTTGATGAGGGAAGTTGTGACTCTTCACTTCCTTCGAGGGCATGGCGCGTGAATTTGTAGGGGCGGGTTTAGGCAATTACGTTTCGCTATTGATGATAATGTTTATTCAAAACCCGCCCTGATTATCTGGGGGGTTTCACGATTATTATTTCTTGCCTTCTGCCTTGTCTCCACCAATAGGATAAGTATTCAACTGGACATGATAAGCTGTTATGCATTTAAATTAAGTGTTAGTAGCGAGCAAGATGCTCGCACTACATAGAAAGATTTTGCCATTATTGACAGTAAGGTTTAAATGCCGAACCGCTTATCACTGATGAATAACCACTGGCGTTCCCACAGATGCCCAATTATATAACCACTCGGCGTGATCAACTGCTACATTCACACAACCATGACTCATACGAGTGCCAAAGTTATGGTGCCAATAAGCCCCATGAATCGCATAGCCACCTTGGTAATACATGGTATACGGCACATTAGAAACATCATAACCCGGACCCCGCATGCGATCGCGGCGCAGCTTGGTTTGAATGTTAAAGACACCGGTACGGGTAGGTGTAGCCTGTTTCCCGGTGGAGACAATCACCGCATAGACTTGTTCCCCTCCTTCCCACGCAATTAACCGTTGATTGCTGAGATTAATTTCAATCCAGCGCTGATTCGTATTTTGCAGCGCCGCCATTTTGCTGGCAATCTGTTCAGTGTGGGGTGTAGGGTGGGCGACGGGTGTCTCAAACCCAAACACGGTTGTAGCTAAGGCGACGCCGACTAGGAAAGTTGCAAAACGGCGCCCCCAATGGGCAAATTTGATGCTTTTCATGGAAACTGGGGAGATGACAGCATGATCCTCTTACTTCCATTCTATGGATCACCACTGAATTGGGATCGAAGTTTTTTCGCCCGTTGGGTAATTCCGTGCCAATCCCCAGAGGCGATGAGGGCTTTGGGGAACAAATCTCCCGCCAACCCGACCGCGATCGCACCGGCTGTGATAAAGTCTTTAGCATTGGCGAAGGTGACACCGCCTGTAGGAATCAGGGGAATATGACCCAGAGGTCCTTGTAAGGCTTTAATATAACTAACACCGCCCACCGCCTGAATCGGAAACACCTTAACGCAACTTGCCCCCGCATCCCAAGCCGTCACAATTTCACTGGGAGAAAGAGCGCCAGGAACAATGGGAACTCCCGCATTAACAGCCGTATTAATTAGAGTGATATCAGTATGAGGGGTAAATAGAAACTCAGCCCCAGCCTGAATAGCCTGTTTTACCTGTTCCTGATTTAGTAATGTCCCTGTACCAATCGTACAGTCTGGTAACGCTTGGCGCAGATGACGAATTAAATCCGCAGCAGCATCTGTATTCCAGGTAATCTCAATTAATTTGATTCCCCCTTTCGCTACCGCCTGCGCCATTTGACGTCCTACAGATTGGTCAGACGCCCGAATTACGGCAATGATACGATGTTGTTGTAGAAGAGTCAACCAAGATTGATTTGATATACTCACAACTTTCTACTTACAGATGTCATTTAGCTTAAATCGAATGTCACGCTCCTTAAGCAGAATGTTAGCAACTTAGACGCCAGGAAATCAATTTCCGGAACCCAAGCTCAAGTAAGCTAAAGCTTACTAAGTAAGTACTACAACCCGTTTTAACGGGTTTTAGCTTTTAGCCCGAACTTGAGTTCAGGGCTTTATTAAATGGTATTCTTCCGAGCTATTTTACAGGCTAAAGCCCTTACTACAAACTACAAACTAACTCACCGCTTAGCCGTCGCCGTTTGCAACCATTGCTTAAACTGTTGCTTAACCTCTTGTTCCCGTTGAGCAACAGTTGCACCCGCTTCACCCATCTTATTCTCAACCTCAGCTTGCTTGTGTTCTACCACAGTAGGTTCTACCGTTTGAGATTGGGCTTTTAACTGGTTATACCAAGCGGCAAAATTTTCTAGGCGCTGCTTCAACCGCTCATAGCGACTGCGCTCACTTTCAGTCCCATTACTATCATGATTAACCTCGTGGCTATTCATCGTAACATATTGATGCCGCAAATCCGTATAAGCTTGGCGCAAATAGGGCAACAGGCGACTTTTAAGCGCTTTGGAGACGGCGATAACCATAGATTTAGAAAGAAGCCCAGGGGTTTTGGGCGTAGCTTCCCCGTTTTCGTTCTCCAGTTTATCTGCCCTTGCCAAAATCTCCGATAAATTTTCTTGAATAATCCCGCGAATTTCACCTGTTCCATCTTTCACTTCAGCAAAACTTTTCGAGAACGCCTCTTGAACAATTTCTTGAATTCGTTCTGCCCGTTCCCTTTCTAGAGATTTAGCTTTCTGAAAATCAGTGGTGATGCGTTCTTTAGTAGCTTCAGACATAGTTATTCCTCATCGCTTTGATTAACTTGGTTTCGAGACTTCTGCTAAAAAGCTTGTTCTACTCCCAATTTAATCTTGGCAAATTTATCCGTAAGTTTCCGGTGTGGTTTACCCCTAGTTTTGGCGTGTTACTTCGACAAATTGTAGGAATACTACGACATTAAGTACGGATATCCGACGATTGAGCTTATTTCATCGACTATCCAGTTGAGGCGAATTCCTGTTCCCCCCTTAAAAAGGAGGACTAGGGGGGATCTCCCGATTTTCAATACACGCTTCCCAGTCGTATTGTGCATTTTCCCAACCTACTTGACTCTCTTGAAAGCAGGGAACAGGGAATAAAGGCAGAAGTTAAGGATATATTATTTTACCCTTGGCTTTTGGCTTGATCCTTCGCCACGGATAATTTTTTATTTAAGAGAAAAACAACAAATTGACAATAAGGTCTATATTTATATTTTTTAGTCCCATTGTCAAATTTATCAATTTCCTTACTTAAAATACCAACCGTCCAAGACTTAGATGGATATTTTTTACGCAAGCCCTCAATCAGAGCATCCATAGCCGCTTTGCGATTTCTAGTCAAGGTTTCTAAATTGAGATTCAGAACCTCGTTTAATTCGTTATTAATCGTTTCATCATCAGAGTAGATTTCACCCTTACTGCTGTATTTGATGAAATTCTCACAGTTCTTACTCGCGTCAGCCGGATTAATCGTAATTTCTGTTTCAGCCTTTCTCGTATCACAATGTTGTAAACGTTGAGGTTGACCTTGATTACCTTGACAAGCACCAAGTAAATTTCTGTAATCTAATTGTAAATCTGGATAAATACTCTGGGGTTGCCAATGCTCAATCTTTATAGTATCGTGAGCTATACGTTGCATACAGTAACAACAAATATATCCTTGTTCAATCAGTAATGATTGGCGTAGATCATCTTTTTGTGGATAATTATCATAATCAGCGTAAGGTTGTGAGCGGTGTTCTACTAATGAGCGGGGTTCGTTGCCTTTGACAATATGCTTCACGTTATTCGGTTAAAAAACTAATCAGCGTTTGACCCCGAACAACTTCCGGGTCATTTTCTCCCAGTAACTCAGCAAGTTCTTGCAGTTTAGTTTTAGCCTCCTCTATTTTATCTTCATCGATCAAAGCAAAACAAGCATTGATTTTCTCCTGCACTTGATTGGGGCGTTCTTTCACCCCCATCAATTCATATAAAATTGAATTGCTATCTCTACCATAGGTATGAGGCGTTACTTCAATAAGCTGATAATCTTCTAAAATAAATACATTTTCTCGTTTCACATTACTCAGAACTTGAGGTGAGTGAGTTGTCACGATAAACTGACAATTCGGAAAGGTACGGGTCAGGCTGGGAATTACAATTCTTTGCCATTGGGGATGCAAATGTAAATCGATTTCGTCAATTAAAACAATACCTTCGCCTTCTAACGCATTAACTCCTAAGCCAGGATTAGCAATTGCCAATCGCCTCGCTAAGTCAGTCACCAACATTAACAGCATCTTTTCTCCATCTGAGAGTTGCTCTAACTTGAAATCTTGATTATTCTTGGTGATTGTTAAAGAAGGGGGTGCAGGGTTGCGAGTAAAATCAAGATTTCTTTGGGATTTTGATCTAACTACCCGCAGGTTATGAAAATCGCTATCGGGAAACTCTGCTAAAAATACTTCTATTGCTTTTCTGATTACCTCTAAGTTTGGATTCCTATATGCATTATCTTGGCGCAAGCGAATTTCATTTTCGTAGTCCTCTTCTTGTCTGAACCATATCAAAAAATCTTTAAAATTATTTGTTTCGGGATTAAATGATCCCTTATAAGCATTCAATTGATTAATTTTGAATAGAAAATCTTTGATATATAAATCATCTGAATCAATGGGATTAGCACCTAAAATCATTCGATGAGTTCTGTAATATATTAGTAACGGTAAGTTTAGATCTTGATTCTCTTCTTGTAATTGTTGGCGCAAATATTTAATATAATAATCAACCTGATTGTAGTTGCCTGAAATTTCTTGCTGATTGATATTCCTTTGAATATCCCAATATATTTTATTGTTAGAATCCAATGAAATAGTAGTGGATGCATAAGATTCTTTTGTTGCAAACTTAATATCATCTATTGCAAAAGTTTTATTGATTTTTTTGCAAACATTTTCTAGCTCAAAAAAATTAGTTATTTCAATTTCAATTATTCGTGTTTCTAGTTGAATTAACAGGGCAGCAACGCAATCCAATATAGCTGATTTTCCGGAAGCATTTATTCCAATCAATATAGCTAAATTGTCCTGTGGAAAATAAAATTTTATTTCTTTAAAGCATCTAAAATTTTGAATATGTAATTCATCAATATGCATAAATAACCCAAAATGAATAATTTATATAAATTATTTTACTTGAAAACCTTTGCCAATTCAAGCCAACTCAGCCAGTAGCCCTCTACAAAATCTCAGCCATTTGCCTAGCCATCCTATAGCATCAATCCAGTAATCACAGTTAACGGCTACAAGACGTAATCAGTCAATTGTAGGGGCGGGTTTAGCCACTAATTTAGCTTGTCACAGATAACTGAGCAACAAAACCCGCCCTTATGCTTAAATCTTACTGGATAAGAGTTCCAGTCCATTTTAATGGACTTAAGCTATTAGCCCGGAGTTTGAACTCCGGGCGGGCGTGTCACTTAGCGTTATCCAGAATCCTCCTTTTCCAGCAAAGCCAATAAATTTAATTCCTTATTCACTACATACATCACCGGATTCTTCTGCTTAATCACTTTCCCCTCTTGCACCGCTCGTTTTAACCAATCTTCCATCTGTCCTTTTCGTACCTGCAAAGATTTAGCTAGAGATTTCGCATCTTGAGGTTGCTCTAATTGGTTAAGTATAAAGGGTAAAACCGCTTCATAAATATCTTTGGCGGGTAAATTAATGGAAATCGTTTTATCTCCGCCTAAATCATCTCCGGCTGATGATTTTTCCGACTCGATTCCTCCCCCATCAGCTTGGCTTTCTTCAACCTCAGCTATAGCTGCATCTAAAAGTGTACGCAATGGCTTATTCCAAGGAATTTCTGGAAAAACGATTCCTCCCTTTTCCAGCAATTTCTGATTCCCTTCAGGTACAGTTCCCTGCATCCGCACAAAAACGGGGACATCTTTTACCTTTCTCAACACCTCAGTCGCCCCCGCCCAGGTTCCACCTTTACCAACAGCAGAACTAATCACTAACGCATAATCAGCTAACGCATAAATATACTTGTTTCGCCCCATAGCATTACCCGCACTGAAACTAGAATCGGGGTCATACGCAGACACTAATGTCAGTCTACCTTCTTTAATTCCCGCACGATACTTACTCGCCACAGCCGCCTTCGTTAAACTATCAGCAAGTATGCCCACAGCATTCCCACCTGCTGCTAATATACCTAACATTGAAGCTTGATCTACCCCACGCGCCCCACCAGAAATCACATTAATTCCCTGTTCTGCACAGGTTTGGACAACTCTTTCGGTATAATTAAGTCCGTCTTGATCAACATCACGAGAACCAACGATAGCCAACCCAGCTTGAGCAAGCAATTCTCTATTACCAATTCCATAGAGAATCGCGGGTGCATTATGTTTCAATCTCTGCTTCAAACATTGAGGATAGTCTGCGTCACCTCGCCCCACTATCCATAACCCCTGGTTAGTCCACTTTTCCACCGCTAAACCCAGCATGACACCGCGCTCAAGTAAAGCGACTAACCGCTGAGAATCCAGCTTGCCAATGGTAATTTGAGATAAGCGATTTTTCAGGGTTTGATCAAGCAAATCCGCTGGATTTAGGTTATCTTCCAGCAACCAACTCGCTACCGTATTATACTCGCTCAGGGTTAAAGGTTTGGGTTCAGTTTGGCGATTTTGCCCAAAGCTGGCACACAATAATAAAATGGCTTGAGTATTGGGTGACAGCAGATGGTAATCCATAATCTTCTAATTGGCTTACGCTAACGAATTAAGTGCCAATGCTAACGGAAAAACTGGACCACTTCCAGCCCGACGTAACAGTGCAGCAATAACCGTGAATGTCCAACGTGAGTCTACCATATCATCAATTAAGAATACTGCACCCTTCATGCCTTGCCAATGGTTCACTTCAAAGACACCATCGAGGTTATGGGCTTGTTGGTAACTGTTCCCCATCTGTTTTTGTGGCTGATTCTGGCGAACTTTCTGCACAATTGGCTGAAAGGGTAATTGTAATTGATTGGCGAGTCGTTGAGCAAAATTGGGGACAAGTTGGGGATGATGTAAGGAAGGGACACAAGTTACCCAAGTGGGAAAAGGTTGAGGGTGCCAACGTTGAATCATCTCAAATGCACCCTGCACTAAGGCGTCATCAAAATCATGATTAGGGTATTTACCTTGTTTAACTAATTCTCCCCAACCTGCATCCCCCCAAAGTGATAATGCTCGTCCGGGTTCAGCGCGTAAATTATCGCGAATTTTCCCAGAAAACCCATAACTAGGAAGTGCTTTAGATGCCCATTGTTTACGAGGTTCGATAATTTGGTCACTACGACGAAGATACTGAATTGCTTGATTAACTCGGTCTAGTGAATAGGTTTCGGGTAATAACGGTCTACCCAAGCATACCGCACATTTACCGCAAGGCGTTGGCTGGGGATCATCTAATTCTCTGGCGAGAAATGTCATCAAGCATTCTCGACTGTTCATATAGTCAAACATGCGAGTTTGTTCTTGGCGGCGAATTTGGGTTAACCGTTCAATTTTCTCTGTATCCGGTTGATAAAATACGGGCGTCGCATACCATTTAGAGCCTTGCTTGGTTACGGGTGCAGGGGACTCTAGGGATAACAGTTTCAATACCTTCTGAATTTGCCCATTAGAAAGATTGAGATGCTGCTCGATTTGGGGAACCGACAATCCATCTTCGGCTTGTTCTAAGGCATTTAAAACATCCTGAACATGAGTCTCTGGCGGAAAGGCAGTTTGAATAAAATAATCAGTAATTTCCTGATCTTCATCCCCACTGAGCAGAATCCCATAAGCTTGCTCTACCGCTCTCCCGGCTCGTCCGACTTGTTGGTAATAATGAACAACAGAACCCGGACGCTGGTAGTGGATGACAAATCCTAAATCCGGCTTATCAAACCCCATTCCTAAAGCGGTTGTCGCGACTAAAGCTTTAATTTGATTGTTAATTAGTTGGTCTTCTAAGGTTAAACGCTGTTCATGGGTTAGAGCCGCATGGTAGGCTTGAGCATGAATCCCTTGCTGATTTAACCAATGGGCAACTCGTTCCGTATCTTTGATAGTTAATGCGTAAATAATCCCACTTCCGGGTAAATTTGGCAGCTGTTCAGCTAACCACGCCATGCGGGCGGCGGGACTCGGTAATTTAATGGTTTGTAATTGTAAGCTTTTTCGGGTTAGAGTACCTCTGGATACCAGCAAATTGACACCCAGTTGAGTAATAATATCGTTAACAACGCGGTTATTTGCCGTGGCGGTTGTGGCTAGGGCGGGAATGGTTTGAGGAAGCGCTTGCAAAACACGAACAATGCGCCGATAGTCGGGGCGAAAATCATGTCCCCAGTCGGAGATACAATGGGCTTCATCGACAACAAATAAGCCAATTCGTTGGGAGATGGGTAACAGAATGGTTTGGCGAAAGTCTTCATTGGCGAGTCGTTCGGGAGAAATGAGCAGAATATCAATAATTCCTGCTTGTAATTGAGCGTTAATCTGTTCCCACTCTTCGGGATTACTGGAGTTAATCGTGGCGGCGTTAATATTAATCCGTTTAGCAGCGACAATTTGATTTCGCATTAAAGCCAGGAGGGGTGAAATGAGGAGAGTGGAACCTGCACCACTATTTCGCAGCAAGCGAGTGGCGAGAAAGTAGACAATGCTTTTCCCCCAGCCTGTGCGTTGTACAACCAGAAGCCGCGATCGCGCTAAAATTATGCTAGCGATGGCTTCCCATTGTCCATCCCTGAATTGAGCGGTTGGGTTGTTAAGAGCTTGGCGCAGCAGCGATAATGCTTGGGCTTTCAGTTGGGTTGTCATATCGATACGCCGTGTTGAGTGAAGTTAAGGGTTTTCTGAAGCAATGTTATTGGTAAAACCCGCCTCGACTGTCCTTAAATTCTAGCTATTCTAGCATCAAGCGCCAAGAACTCAAGTTCTTGGCTTATAGCGCAAGTCATCTAAAGATGACTATAATTATGTTCCAACAGTAGGCTAGATTATTTTGGTTTTTAGTTATTTTGTTAAAGTAAGCGCTGGATCAAGTCTAATAATTTTAACGTTAATTTGCCCTAAACAATAAAACAATAGCATATTTCTATTAATTAGCTAAGTAGGGGACAAGATTTTATTGCCTCCCCACCTAAAATCGGATCATTGATACAGTTATTTTACCCGCATACTGAGTTTATCCAGAAACTGGATTACTACTCTTTCAAGCGGTCTATTTTGAATCATTTGAATAAATTTACTGAGTGGATTTACTCCAATAACATAATTCCCAATTTGAATCCCCAGAGGTGCTAAATGCTTACCTGATAGTTCCTGGTGCAGTAAGGGAAACTTGCCCTGCTTTAAATACTCGATCAGCCACAGCACATCACTATTTCTTCTCTGTTCCTCATCTTTAAATCTGTCCTGCTCACTTCCAGCAATTGTATCCCTGTCAAATGAAATAATGCCTGTTAAGTTAAACAGTGGGCTTTTGCTGATGTAGCATAACGTTTGTTTCCTGGTGGGAATTACACCCAGGTTTATTGAATCCAGGAAACGGGCAATGAACGCCAAAGGTTGAGGGATGGCACTTTGCGTATCACTAATATCAGGTGCGAGGAGTAAAGAGGGTTGATTTTTGATAGACTGTTGTAAGTCAGGACTATCCATAAAACTCTGTTCAATTTGGCGAATCTGACCGTCCGCGTTTGAATTGCACTGCCTTAAAATATCGCGCCATCTGTCGCCACTTAAAAGCTCTAAAAGGGCGATGTACTTGCATCCCAAACTGTGACCTATCCAAAAATACTTGTCCAGATTTTGATAAACTTCAGTTGGGTAGTTGAGTCTCTTAGCAATTTGGGAAATTTCCTGGGACAGAACTTTCTGTTCTTGTAACAAACTAATTGAAACAGACCAATGGCGAAAGGTAAACCGGAAGGGAAGAGCAATGATGGTATAACCTTGATCAAATAACGTTTTTAACAAATAGCGATAAAAAACCGTGGGAAAACTGCCAAAGAAAGCACCGCCGATAAATTGAATAACACCTTTGGGATTTGGGTGAATAGCCACCCAGCTAAAGGAAAGGGGCTGAAACTTAAATGTCTCGTTCATCATTAATTAATTGTGCTGTGGGACAAAGACAAAGAAAACAGAAATGTCTCTCCTTCTAACCGCTGTGGCTAAATTGACGCTTGAGAGGGAGAAATAATTTTTGAGTGTGATAGTAGAGATATAGCAGGCTACGTCTCTACTATCTTTTGGTTCAAGAGTTAGGTTGACATAGACTAAATGCCAGGTTAACTTTTGATGAATTAACGGTTTGTAGCCTGAGTCTCTAACTCACTAATCCGTTCCACCATTGTGCTTAAAACCTGTTGCAAGCTATCGGTTGTTTCGGAAATTACTCCATTGCCTAGATTCGGGGGGTTAGGATTAAGCCGATCAGGATTTTCTCGGATAATTTCGGCTAAACCAGGGTCAAGCTCAAGGATTTCAGGGGGTAGTTGCCGTATCGGAAAAATTGGGAATTGAAACTGAGTGAGCGTAACTTTAGAACCGCCTGTAGCCGTGGGAAGCGCATAAGCAAGTTGGTCAAAGTCTACGTTGTCTGTGGGAAAGTTTTGCGGCAAGAATGTTCCCCGTTGCTGAGGGGTCAGCAACAAGTCAAAGGAGTTAGAACCAAATAAATTAGCTAAGGAAAGTGTTACAAATCCACGTATTTCAGTATCTGCACTGGTAACAACCCGTCGGTCGGTGACATCAGGTTGTAAGAGAAATAACCCCGTATCTCGTGGAGGAATGGATATCACATAGGTTTGAGTAGTTGGGGTCGAAAAGGGAATTAATGGCTGATTGGAACCCGCGACATCAAAAAATGCCAGTAGCGGTTGGCTGTTTAGGTTGGGAGACTGAGCGGTGAAATTGACTCGCAGTCGGACAGGAGTACTGCTATTGAGATTAGAGATCGTCAAAAAGTAACCCTGGATAATAGTCCGACCTGCGCCTAATATGTCAGCAGCCGGCTGCACTAGGGGTTTAACCAAAAGCTCAAATGTAGAAACAACTGTGGATACAGCCATTAGCTTGAAACTCCTTTAATAGAACATCAAAATTGAGTACCGCTTCCGAGAAATTCAAACTGCTCTGTCAGGAATGCTTGACTGATCAATTGATTTCCGCCGCGTTGTACTTAGTGATTAACCGGGTTGTCTCTCGGTTATTACTAGAAACGAGGATTAAAGGGAGACTATTCCAGATTGATACAAAACTTTACATTAAGAGTTGAAGTTATGAAAACTGTTCCCCGTTCCCTATCCCAAGCCAGCCCTCACCCCCAACCCCTCTCCCAAGCTTGGGAGAGGGGAGTTAGAGTCGCTGCGTAAGTTCTGATAAGTTATGACTTATGGCGGATGATTTCTCTCACAGGAAGCCGCTAAATTCTTCTAAAGACGACTGGATCAGCGTTTGAATCCTAACTTTAAAATCTGAAATGGCAACCATTGAGGAACTCAAAACCCAAATTAGCAGCGCCCAAGATTTGCAATCAGTGGTGAAGACGATGAAAGCGTTGGCGGCTGTGAGTATTCGTCAGTATGAAAAAGCCGTAGAGTCTCTGGTTGAGTACAATCGCACTGTAGAAATGGGGTTACAGATTCTCCTCAAACAGCGTCATTTTGCCGAATCCTTCACGATACCCCGATCGCTCCTTAATCTGAGTGAAGCCCAATCGCCGTCACAGAGTATGATTGCGATTATTTTTGGGTCGGATCAAGGGTTATGTGGTCAGTTTAATCAGCAAATTGCCCATCATGCGATCGCACACCTAGATCAGCAAGATGTGTCATCGGATCAGTTAGCGATCGCAGGCGTTGGGGCGCGAGTGATTCCCTCCCTGGAAACGGCTGGATATGCGGTAACTGAGGCATTTCCCGTACCGCGATCGGCATCAGATATTACCCCTCAAGTCCAAGAGATCGTGCTGACGATTGAACAATGGCGAGAGGAACGGCAATGCGATCGCATCCTCTTATTTTATAATCACCCGTTATCAGGGGCGTCCTACGAATCGCGCCATCTCCAGCTTTTACCCCTCGATCCCGAATGGTTGCGCCAGTTAGAAGCCAGAGAATGGGCAACATCCATGATGCCGAGTTATACCATGAACTGGCAGCAATTATTTTCAGCCTTAATCCGCCAATATCTGTTTGTGTCTCTTTATCAGGCGTTTGCTGCATCTCTGGCTAGTGAAAATGCCAGTCGTCTCTCCTCAATGCAATCCGCCCAAAAGAACATTGATGAACGACTTTCTGATTTAAATTCCCAATATCGTCGCCAGCGTCAAAGTTCAATTACGGCGGAACTCTTAGATGTGGTAGCAGGTTTTGAAGCACTAACGTAACCATAAGTAGGTGGGAAACAGTATTAAAGAGTGGATAAGCTTCACCCGATTGGGGGAACGGAATGGGGGAAGTTAGGTGCTGTTAGATCATGCTACCAATGAGAAAGTTGAGTTTTCCACATTAGCTGATCATCTCTAGGTAATATGACTTATTTTTTAGGTAAAATCAGCCAAAATTTAGCTAAATTTCAAAAAATACAGCCAGCTTATTCTGCTTTACTAGGATGGTTACTCATTTCTCTCGTAGGACTCAGTGCTTGCGGACAACCTGCCAATCAGAGTGACGTTTCAACTCCAATCTCCCCACCTGAATCTGACTTCTCCGAAACCGAGTTATCCCAATCTGAATCCCCGGAATCCAGTTCAGCAGAAACTCAATCCCCAGACAGGACGGAATCTCGTGTCCAACGTCGAGTTAAAGTCTTTTTTCCGATCGCGCGATCGCAAGATCCCACCAATGTCAAATCCGTTTGGCGAACCACATCTAGTCAAGGAATTGCCCAATTTGCGATCGCCCAACTTCTCGCTGGTCCTACCTCCTCAGAGAAACAGCAGGGACTTGTTACCGTTCCCTCTCTAACTGGAGCGTCTAATTGTGGTCAAGACTTTACAATTTCGATCAATAATGGCGTGGCTCAATTGCAATTTTGCCGAAACATGATTCACGACGGTATTGCAGATTCAGTGCGAACTACAACTGCCATTGAGAAAACGCTTAAACAATTTTCTACGGTTAGTCATGTCATAATACTTAACCGAAATGGAAACTGTTTGGGTGATGAAAGTGGGGAGAACCTTTGTCTAGGAAAAGGCTCGACTCCCGTGAAGCTAACTCCCCTCTCTCAAATTGCGATTAATGGTTTTGGTCCTGTAAATATAGGCATGACTGTTGACCAGGCATCACAAGCGGCAGGATTTGATTTAATTCCTGTTAGCTCAAACCCTAATCCGGTTTGTAGTTACTATAAGCCCACTCAACTATCCGAAGGACTTGGTGCTAATTTTATGGTCAGAAACGGACGTATTGCCCGAATTGATATTAAAGATTCTCGCCCGACAACAGTCAGTGGAGCAAGGGTTGGCGATACAGAAAACCAGGTTAAATCTCTTTATGGGGAACGGCTTCAAGTGAATCCTTTACCCAATTCCGAACAGGGTCATTTCCTGACATTTGTTCCCCAAAGCCAAAGAGACCAGAATTTACGCCTTAAGTTTGCCACAGATGGAACTAAGGTGACTCAAATTATTATCGGAAAACGTCCCGAAGTCGATTATATCGAAGGCTGTCTGGATATCGTCCCTGGTGGAGTCTAATTAAGTTTTAATTAATGATGAAAAAAATTAGCGCAATTGCCCTAATAATGGCTTTGGGGATACTCGGTAACTGTAAATTAGGTGTTACTCAAGCTGCCTTATCCAGTCAACGTCGTTCGTTTAAACAATGGTGTATTCAACAAGATAGTTTGTCCGATGAAGCGAAAAAAACAGTGGCGGTACTGTTAAACAAGGCAGGCACAAATAATTGTGAACAAGCTGATCACAATCTGTCAAGCCGCACTCAGCTTAACCTCAGAATCCAAAACATAACGGATATACGCCCTCTTTCTGGATTAACGAATCTGAGAACGCTTTACCTCGGCTCTAACTTGATCTCAGATGTCAGTCCTTTAGTCGAACTCACGAATCTGAAGAAGGTTGACCTTAGCCATAACCAAATAACAAATGTTAACCCTCTGTCTGGACTAACTAATCTAGAATGGCTTGACCTTAGTCGTAACCAAATAACAAATGTTAACCCTCTGTCTGAACTAACTAATCTAGAATGGCTTGACCTTGGTCATAACCAAATAACAAATATCAGCCCTCTGTCTGGACTAACTAATCTAGAATTTCTTAACCTTAGCCATAACCAAATTACCAATTTTCGGATTATTTCTGCGCTAATTAACTTGAAAGATATTGCTCTCAACAGCAACCAAATTACAGATATTTACCCTTTAGCTGAACTAACGAATCTGAAGCGGATTTCCCTCAATAATAATCAAATCACGACTGTTCGTCCTTTAGTCCAACTAACAAATCTGGAGTCGCTTTACATTGGTAATAACCAAATCACAGATATTCGCCCTCTTTCTCAACTCACTAATCTGAGGCAGCTTGCCCTCAATCATAACCAAATCACGGATATTCGTCCTCTTTCTCAACTCACTAATTTGACGGGTCTTGCCCTCAGTCATAACCAAATCACAGATATTCGTCCTCTTTCTCAACTCACTAATCTGGAGTGGATTCATCTCAACTATAACCAGATAACCAATATCACCCCTTTAGTTAACCTTAACAACCTAACTGGACTTGATCTTCACTCCAACCAAGTTACTAATGTTAGTCCTTTAGTTCAACTCAAAAACCTAAATTGGATTGACCTCAGATTTAACCAAATCACCGATATTAGCTCTCTTTCTGGATTAACGAATCTGATGAGGCTTTACCTTGAAGGCAATCCGATTACACCACCGACTTGTCCATCCACTTACTCATATATTTGCTTTTGGGGAAATAGTGATGAGGAGTAAACTTGTCCTGCACCTTGTTTGATGACTCTCATGCAAGGCTTAATCACTGTTATCATTTCTCACCCTACCATCTGGCATGATAGTATTGCAGAAATTCACGTCGGTTAAATTGGCATTTCGCAGGTTAGTATCCCGTAAATTTGCATAGCTTAAATCGGCATAAGACAAGTCAGCCTCTTCTAAATTGGCATGACATAATTTGGCATCAGTCAAATCAGCACCATTGAGGTTGGCACTAGCTAAATTCGCATAACTAAAGTTAGCTGATGTCAATTCTTCATCACTTAAATCGATACCCTTCAAGTTGGCATGACTAAAGTTAACTTCACTGAGTCCCCCAATAACGCTGAGGCGGAAATTATTTGGAAAATGACTGATGTAATAACTTAGATCAAAACCACTCAAATCAGCCCCAGACTCAATCAGTATTGCTCCCTTTTGAGTCAGGTCAACGTCAACTACAGCATTAATACAAGATCCGTAGAGCGTTCGTGTGAGTGTGGCGTCACTCAAATTGACTTTGATAAAACTACAAACCCCCGTTAAATTAGCACCCGTTAAGTTAGCCTTGCTCAGGTTGACATCATTTAACTTAACACTTACGGAGAAGCAAGCGTGAGTCAGAGAAGCTTGGCTGAGATTAGAACCCGACAGATTGACTTCCTCAAAATCAATGTTACTCAAATCTGCACCACTTAGGTCGCAGTTGTTCCAAGATGATTGAAGTGCAGACATACAATTTAGAGTTGCCCCAGTTAGAGAGGAATTTTTAATCAGAGTGTGATCGAAACAGACATTACTCAAATTAGCATAACTAAGATTGACCTGATCAAACTCTGCTCCCCCCATAAAATTTGCATGGCTTAAATTGGCATAACTGAGATTTACCCTATGCAAGTTAACTCCCCCCAAATTGGTATGGCTTAAGTTTATGGCACTCAAGTCAACATTGCTGATGACCACGCCGTTTAAATCCACACCCGAAAAATCTCTTTTACCCGCTTGATAACATCTAATCAGTTCATCCTTGTTCATATCATGCTCCCAGAATCGGAATGATTATACAAAATCTAACAATTTATAATTTGCTCTTGCACCTCACGTTACGTCAGGTTATCGGACGAATCCATTCCCATTGTTTTTACGTGTTTATCAGTTGGTCTAGCCTGCTCATTTTAGCTGAATATTAGGGTGGCTTAATTCACCCGATACGTTCACCCAATCGGGTGAAGGTTAGCGAAATTGCTTTAGTTACGTTTATAAAAGTCCGATGAATCAGGATTTCATTGGTTCTAGTTAACCCAAGCATTTTGAAATGCACAAAATAGGAATTTTGTCTAATTCAAACTTACTATTTAGCTTAGGAATTGGCGTAACAGCATCTTTGGTGGTGCTGACCCCGGCTCAAGCTCAGACAACTGCGTTCACGGATGTCTCATCGGAGCATTGGGCGCATGACTACATTGAGGTGCTAGCAGACCTCGATATCATCAAGGGATTTCCTGATGGAACATTTCGTCCAGGAGCGCAAATCACTCGGGCGCAGTTTGCGGCTATTTTGCGGCAGGCTTTCCTCGCGACAGAACCTGTTTCTGCCGTAAAATTCAGCGATGTTCCTCAGAATTATTGGGGATTTGCAGCCATTAATAAAGCTCGTGCTGCTGGCTTTTTGTCAGGTTATCCCGGCAACATCTTTAAACCTGAGCAACCTATTGCCCGGGTGCAAGCCTTGGTTTCTCTGGCAAACGGCTTAGGCTATACAAGCGATAGACCCGAATATCTGTTTTACTATGCTGATGCTGATGCGATTCCAGATTACGCCCGCTCCAGCATCGTGGCAGCAACTCAAGCTCAACTGGTTGTCAACTATCCGTCGTCGGCTAAGCTCACGCCTAATCGCTATGCCTCCCGTGCAGAAGTCGCAGCGTTTGTCCATCAGGCTCTGGTTCAGGAAAACCAAATTGAACCCCTATCTTCAGCCCCCTACGTGATCAATATCAATCCTGCGGATTTGCCAAGAATGCCGATTTCAACGATTCCGGCACAGGGAATGGTTATATCTTTGGGCTTAAGTGCCTCCGGTGAGCGTTTAGTCATACTCAGCGAAGCCGCAGACATGATTCAAGTCTGGAAAGCCCATAGCGCAGAGCGAGTCACCGAAATCGTCACCGACGGACAAACCCGCTTCGAGACGGTGGCTATCAGTGGCGATGGCACTCAAGTGGCGGCTATCGTACAAACTTTACCTTCAAATGCGCTGGAACTGTGGTTGTGGAATGTAGACACAGGCGAGCAGCTATGGCAAAAATCCTTGGGCATTGCTCAAGGTCAACAACGCGATCAAGGCGGGTTTATCAGTGTTCCTAGGGCTAACTTGGTCTTTCGTCCCGGAGATGACGCCATCCTCAGCCAGGTCAGTTTGGGAGTTGATTCGGGGCAACCGATTGACGCTCCACTCCAGCTCTACAGCACAGCTACTGGCGAGGTATTGAAGTCTATAGGACAGACTCAGTGGTACAGGCAGATCGAGTTGAGTCCCGATGGAAAATTGCTAGCTGGAATACCATTCTCCGGGGAAATGATCGATATCTGGCAGTTAGACAGTGGCAGTCGCCTGCGTACTTTCACCTCTGAGGTCAAGTACAACAGGTTCAATTACCACAGGTTTAGGAGGATGGTTTTCACCTCAAATAGTCGCTTAAATGTACTGTCTACCAAACCTGAACCTCGTGAAAGACGAGCTCCTTATTCCTTTGATACAGTACAGCTTGATACTTGGAATGTTCTTACAGGAGAATCCGTCCGGCAGATCACCGATTTGTCATGGGTCGATAAGTATCATAGCCTCAGCCGTCTCAGTCCTGATGGTGATCATTATCTAATGTTCAATCTGCTATTGCCTAGGGTTCAGATGTACGGGTATGAGATCCAAAACCCCCACTCACCCATTCCTTTCAACGTCCGGGGTGGCTATCGAGCTGTCTTTAACGCTAGGGGAGACTATTTCGCGGTTGCGACTTATGAGGGGGTTAAGTTCTTTAGGTTTGATCCTTAAAATTAGCCAAAAAACACTTACGATAGATAGCCTCCCATGATTTGCGATCGCTCTTGCATTCCTCGCATAGGCGCTGCTATCGACTGTATTTGACGCTCTGGCAAAGGCGCGATCGCCTTGTTATAGTAAAAGTAAAAAATGAGTGCTATTCGGATCAGGAGGTAATCTTATGGAATCAAAACCACGTACCTTTAAAGAAACAACTCTACTGTTTATAGGGGGCGCTGGTGCTGGACTAATTATTTTTGCCCTATTCGGCGGTGTATGGCACGTCACTCACTTTTGGTGGGTGATGGCAGCAACTACACTCTTCTGTGGTTTATTAGCCGTAGTGTTCCGTCAAAACTTCCAGAAAATGCTAAATGCTGTGATGGATAATGCTCCTTGGATTTAGAAACATAAATAATAAAATTTATGGTAATTTATAACTAGCCACCCGTACCTTTAAATCTCCCTCTTGGGGAGGGTGGCTAAAAATAAAGGCTCCTTCTTGAATTTCACCACTGGACAAAAAGTTAATCGTTTGTTCCCCTGATTCTTGAACTCCCGCTGCTGTTGTGAGTTCCGCCATTACCTGAACAGATTCTGCTGTTCTCCCCCCGCTATTGGTGACGGTAAAGGGAACATAATATTGCATTTCTACTTGGCGAATGTCTGTTTGTTTAACAGTTACACAGAGAATAGGGGGTTGACTGTCTCTACCCAGTCCTCTAAATGTGACCAGTCCCACAATTGTGATTAAGATGAACAGGGCTATTGTAAAGCTGACCCACTCCGCCGGGGAACGATGAGAGGAATTCGTTTGATCGGGAGACTGATCACTCATATCATATCGCTAAACGTCCAGCAGCACCACCAATAGTGGCAGGTAGCCCTAATAACAGCGTATACCGCAACCACAAAAACCACGGATCACTCAAGCTAAGACGGTTGAAGAACCACAACATTAAAGCCGAAGCTAGCAGTGAGATCAAGTAGGAGAGAATAGTTTTCCCGATAGCCGTCGGCAAGATCCCGTTGAGGAGGTGGTGTTGGTGTTGGTTAGCAAAGCCAGCAGCAAAAACAATCCCGTAGGAAATGAATAAGGATGCGGCTATAATTATCAGTAGCCAAGGGGATGAAGCTGAAGCTGCTAGGGTGGGAATTTCGTCAGTCGGGGCAATACTAAAGGCGACAATGATTGCACCGATTAAGGTGGCACTAATATCAGCTATCATCGTCCGTAAACCTCGTTTTTTGATCGGCTGTAAGTATTGACTGGAGTCAGATTCAGCCGATTGTTCCGGCAGTAGCGATCGCGCCATCGCGACACCCAGGGAAAATGGCACACTCTCAAAAATAACTTTTCCCAATGCTTCATCAATGGGAGTTTCTCCAGTAATGCGACGCAGCAAAATTAGAATAAACGTCGCACAAACAATGCCAATTGCCAAGGCTTCTACGCTTTCCATTGCCGCATGAAGCATCCCATCACGCCTGCTTTTGCGAAAGCCTTCACTGCGATTAAATAAAAATACCACAATATAAGTAATGCTCAGAATAGCAAGTAATAGAATAGGTTGAACCGATGACCCTATCCACCAAACTTCCATTGTATAGAGTAGAGGAATACCAAACAAACATCCGCCCAATATCCCGCGAATTATCTGCTGAATTTCTCTTGCCCAAGCCTGGGATTGCTGCCGTGTTTGTAACTGTTTAACCATAGTTAATTAAAGTATTAAAACAATCCTTATTTAAGTATTTAATTCTGCTATACTCTATCGTCCATAGCCAAGCCTCTTAAAGGGCTAATGAGCAAAATACTGACGATGATTTAGCGCTGATCGAACTAAATTTTACTGGTTTAACCCTAACTCAATCAACTTTCTTTAGACAGAGATCAGATTACACTATTTATTAATAAAGCAAACTTGTCCTTTTAAGAAAAACATTAGGGGAGGTAAAACTTGGCTGCACTGATTTCACTGTTGACGGTGATAAGCTTATCGCTACTCATTACTCGCATTGCTACTGTGGCGCTGGCACTCACCGGACTGTCACGGGAATCGGCAAAGTTCCAGGCTCGTTCAGCGTTTACAGGGGTAGGCTTTACCACCAACGAAGCGGAACAAGTGGTTAGCCATCCGGTACGGCGTCGCATCTTGATGCTGTTGATGCTGCTAGGGAATGTGGGCGTGATCACCACGATTTCATCCCTAATCTTGACATTTTTGAACACAGCGAGTAACCAGCAATGGCTAGTGCGATCGCTGATATTGGGGATAGGATTAGCGGTGCTGTGGGTTTTAGCCACGAGTAAATGGATTGACCGTTATTTGTCACGACTGATTAATTGGGCGTTGCATCGCTGGACTACGCTGAATGTGCAAGATTATGCCAATTTGCTGCGTCTGTCTGGTGATTACACCGTAATGGAGATGGAAGTACAACATGACGATTGGTTGGCAGAGAGAGAGTTAGGGGAGTTGGGGTTGAGGCAAGAAGGCGTGGTGGTGCTGGGAATCCAACGGGAGAATGGTCGCTATGTGGGCGCACCGAAAGGACACACTCGCATTTGTCCGGGTGATGTCTTGATTCTGTATGGTCGATTACCCTTGCTGAATGAGTTAGACCAACGGGGTGCAGATTGGACTGGCGAACAGTCTCACCAAAAAGCCGTTGCCCAGCAGCAACGGAACTTGGCAAAACAAAATCGGGAAGAGGCAGAGGATAACCTTTAGAGCGTCGGTTTCAGCATACCAAAGGATAAAGGATAAAAAACGAATTAAGGAAAAGAGTCGGTAGACCGCAATGCTACAATCAGAGGGGGTAAGGGGGAAAGCTAGATTTGATTCGCCATAAATTAAGGTCAATCCGAAATAGATTAGCTACATTAAAAAAACTATTGATGGTAAACCTTAATCGAGCGCTGCACTGAATCAGGGCAGTTAGGGACGCAAAATACCCCACATTACTACGCTTTGAGGGATATGGCTATGCAGTCGGAACAACAACAGCGAATCATGGGCTACTTTATGGAGGAGGCACAAGACCACCTCAATACCATAGAGCAAGGTTTGCTAAATCTGCAAAGCACCATCGAAGACACTGAGACGCTGAACGAAATGTTCCGCGCTGCTCATTCGGTCAAGGGCGGAGCAGCGATGTTAGGACTCAATAGCATTCATCAAACTGCCCATCGCCTAGAAGATTACTTCAAAGTCCTTCAAGAGACTCCAATCCAAGTAGATACTCAGTTAGAAACCCTGTTGCTGCGAGTTTTTGATAGCCTCAGCGCTCTGTTAAACCAGCTTCAATCTTATGGCTTGACCGACGAAACAGCTAGCACAATTATGTCTGAGGCTGAGCCTGTTTTTGAGCAACTCAACAGCTATTTACAACAGTTAGCCCAAAACACCCAAATGGCTGGTGATACTCCTACCCTAGCCAACTCATCCCAATCCTCTAGTAAAGGAACAAAAACCTTGCCCGCCACCTTTAAGCGAGATGTCCTGGTAGAACTGCGGGAGATGTTGCAACTGTATAAGCAGTCGGATACTCCCGAACATCGCCACGCCCTGCAAGATCATTGCCAACGGTTGATCGAATTAGGCGATCGATTGGACTTACCGGGGTGGGGTGAACTATTAGAGATATCAAAACGTGCGATCGCGAATCCCGAAAATTCCTACCGCTTACTCGCTAGCGTCACCATTAAAGAAATTAAACAAGCTCAAGAGTTAGTTCTGACTGGGCGATCCGCCGAGATTGTACCCAGTGAACAACTCAAAGCCCTTGCACCAGATGCAACAACAGTCGAATCAACCACAGCATCTGATTCTAGCACCTATTTTTCCCCTCAACCCACTCCTGCAACCGAGGAATCTAACCAAAACCAAAAAGAAACCACCCATCTCCCCGATAGTCGAGATACCTATATCCAAGCCGAGGATACCTATATCCAAGACTCAAACGGCACCGGCGGGTTCAGACGCGATCAACTCCAATTCTCGACGGTTCAATCCTCAAACTCTATCTCTCCCCTCTCTGATCAGGGCGAACCTGAAGTGGGTATTGCAGAACTCAATAGTTTAGCCGATATTTTTGAAACTCAAACACCTGATTTAGATCAAACTTGGCAAGAAGAAGAAGATGTTATCAACCTAAACGATACATCCTTAAACTCGGATTCAGATGATTTTCTGGATTTTGAAGACTCGAATGATTTTTCGGATCTAATTGGGGAGAGTGAGCAAGAGAATTCAACAGCCGATGATCTGTTAATGCAAGGGTTAGACGAGGACTTCGCCCCAGACTCGATCGCCAATCCTCAAGCCTCAAAAGAATCATCGGATTCCCTTGATATCTCATCCAGCTTAACCGATGACTTTTCTGATCTACTATTTGAGTCAGATAGCTCAGAGGATTCAGACCAGATGAGTCACTCAGACGATGACTTGAATGGTTTATTTGGTGAGAGTTTCTTTGACGAGGAAGGAGAAGCTTCGTCAGCGGAAATTCTCAGTCATTCCGAACTTGAGGATTTGGATGTAGAGGAGAACTTTCCTCAATCCTCCCTTCAGGGCGATGAAACAGTCTCAGAGTCAGACTTTGACTTTGATGACCTACTAGAAATTTCTAGCACTGAGGAAAATCCCCGAACCCTGGGAGAATCAGTCAATCAGGACGATTTAGATCTAGAAGACTATCTAGAAAGTAATGATTTAGATCTAGAAAACCAGTTAAACAATAACAATCAAGCTGAGACAATCGACATCGAATCAGCAACACCAGAAGCGGGGGATGTATCAAATCCCTTTGAAGAAACATCTCTCGACGATTTTGATCAAGAAGCTTGGGAAGACTCAGAAGATCTCCCCGATTTTGAGGCGCTCGATGACTTCTTTGATTCAGAACCTGGAGTTGAATCAACACCAGTCGATAGCTTGACTGAGCCAGAAAACGATTCTATCGTTGAACTGCCCACATCTACGGATGAAGCGTTATTGAATGAAAGCACAACTTCAGCCAAAAAGGATGGAGATAGTTCGGAGTCATTGTTTGAGGAACAAGGCGACGAAATTCTGCCAGAAGTAACAGAAGATGTCGCCGAACTCTTTGCTGAAGAGGGTGAAGAGTCACAAGGCTCAACGGCACAGGTAGAAGATTTTGATATCGATTGGTTAACGGATGAATCTCAAGGGACACAACAACCGTGGACATCGGAAACGGAATCATCAGCTGATCTGTTTGGCGATGGGGAAACACCACAGGCTCCATCGAACGAAGATTTAGACGACTTATTTGCTGAAGACGGTGAGGAGTCATTTGATTCAAGCGCCCCAGTAGAGGATTTAGAGGCAGATTGGCTAACTGATGAGTCTCAAGAGACACCGCAACCGGAAACATCGGACACCGATTCGGATATATTGGGGGAGTGGGAAACTCCAGGAACAGCGCCGAGCGAAGACTTAGACGACTTATTTGCCGAAGAGGAGGCAGAAGCCGCCCCAAGCGCCGAACTAGAGGGTTTAGATGAAGATTGGTTAATCGATGAATCTGTAGAGACACCGCAACCGGAAACATCGGACAGTGCCGCCAATCTATTTGGGGATTGGGACATCCCAGAAACATCATCGGACGAAGATCTAGACGAACTTTTTAGTCTGGAAGAAGCGACTGTTGATGATGATTTTTCATTAGCAACTCTGGCAGAAACCGAATGGGATTTGGATTCACCCCGAGAAAGCGCTGACGAGTTTGCTGATTTAGAAACCATGCTGGATGGGGAGACGTCAGCAGCATTGACCAGTGAAAGCGCTGACGAGTTTGCTGATTTAGAAACCATGCTGGATGGGGAAACTTCAGCAGCATTGACCAGTGAAAGCGGCGATGAGTTTGCGGAATTAGACGCAATACTGGATGGGGAGACGCCAGCAGCAGCATTGACCAGCGAAAGCGCTGACGAGTTTGCTTATTTAGAAGCAATGCTGGATAGGGAGACGCCAGCAGCAGCATTGACCAGCGAAAGCGGCGATGAGCTAGAGGATGAGCTAGATAAAGAACTAATAAGCATGCTTCGGGAGGCTGAATCGAAAGGAGGTCCAGCTACAACAACAAATACAGGTTCGCGACAAACCGCTCCTTTGCCCAGTCGGAGACCGCCTCGGATATTTGAACAAACGATGCGAGTTCCGGTTAAGCACCTGGATAGTCTCAATAACCTGGTGGGAGAACTGGTAGTCAGCCGTAATAGCTTAGAACAGGATCAAGAGCGTCTGCGGCAATTCTTGGATAATTTACAGCATCAAGTCTCAGCGTTGAGTGATGTCGGGGCGCGGATGCGGGATTTGTATGAGCGATCGCTGCTGGAAAGTTCTCTATTAGCCAGTAGTCAAAGCCAACAGCGCTCTCATTCTTTATTCGGGTCAGAAAATGCTGCACCTGCATCCAAAGAGTCTGATTCTGAATCCTCTGAAGATTATCATCCCTTGGAAATGGATCGCTTTACCGGCTTCCATTTACTCTCCCAAGAGATGATCGAGTTAATTGTGCAAGTGCGGGAATCGGCGTCTGACGTGGAATTCTTGGTGGATGAAACCGATCAGGTGGCTCGCAACTTACGACAGGTGACCACTCAACTCCAAGAAGGACTGACGCGATCGCGCATGGTTCCGTTTGCCAATGCTGCTGACCGTTTGACTCGTCCGGTGCGGGAAATTTCCCGCAAGTTAAGCAAGGAAGCCCAACTGCAAGTGGATGGTCGAGAAACCTTGCTCGACAAAATGATCCTGGAACACCTTTATGATCCTTTAACCCACTTGGTCAATAATGCCATTACCCATGGCATTGAATCCCCAGAAGAACGGCAAGAGATGGGTAAACCTGCTGTGGGTCAAATTACTCTGCGAGCGTTCCACCAAGGAAACCAAACGGTGATTGCCATTTCCGACGATGGCGCAGGTATTGACCCCGAACGGATTAAACGAAAGGCAATTGAGAAGAAACTGATCAGCCAAGCCGAGGCGAAAGACCTAACCAATACAGAGTTGTATGACTTTCTGTTCCACCCCGGTTTTAGTACCAAAGACGAAGCCAGTGAATTCGCCGGACGCGGTGTGGGGATGGATGTTGTCCGCACCAGTTTGAGCGAAATTCGGGGCGCAATCTACATTGAGTCGGCGTTAGGAAAAGGCACAACCTTTACCATTCGGCTACCCTTAACCCTGAGTATTTGTAAAGCCCTCTGTTGTTTGAGCGATCGCGCTCGCATTGCCTTTCCCATGGATGGGGTGGAAGATATGTTTGATGTACCTCAAGATCGCTTACAAAAAGATGCCAACGGTCAAGTCGGTGTCTCCTGGCGGGACACGTTAGTCTCTGTGCAACCCCTGAGTGAATTGCTCTCTTACAACCGTTCAATTAGTCGGGGTAATGTTTATGGGGGTAAGCGAGAAGACGACCTCGTCTCAATTGTTGTGCTACGCAGTTCTGGGACATTCATTGCCATCGAAGTGGATCAGGTCTTAGGTGAACAGGAAATCGTGATTAAACAACTCGAAGGTCCTCCGCCTAAACCCATTGGTATTGCTGGGGCGACAGTCTTAGGAGATGGTCGAATCATGCCCATTGCCGATGTGTTAGAACTGATTGACCTCGCCAGCGGACGCCTGCGGAAAGACAGTGTGACGATTTGGTCGAGAGGGGACAGCGAAGGTGCAGGAATTGAGGAAGCCCCAGAAACTCCCCATGAGCCACTCGTTTTGATTGTGGATGACTCGATTACAGTCCGTGAACTCCTCTCAATGACCTTTGCCAAAGCGGGCTATCGAGTGGAACAATCCCGCGATGGTCAAGAAGCCTGGGATAAACTTCGGTCAGGCTTACCCTGTGATATTGTATTCTGCGATATCGAAATGCCGAGAATGGATGGATTAGAACTACTCTCTCGACTCCAGAAAGATGAGAATCTCAGCCAGTTACCCATTGCCATGCTCACCTCTCGCGGGGCGAAACGACATCGGCAAATGGCAGCACAGCTTGGCGCGAGTGGTTACTTTACCAAACCTTATCTGGAAGAAGTGCTGCTCGATGCAGCTCAGCGGATGATTCAGGGTGAAGTCCTGTTTAGTAGTAGTGAGGCTTGATTAATGTGTAGGGGCGGGTTTCACCACTATCGTTTATGACAGCACCAAGATGTAACTCGCGCCCGCCCTGACTACTGTGTCAACGCTGAAATAATAAGTTGGGTTTCGTCCCTTAACCCAACCTACAACATGTAACTTGGTATCATGCAGACGAAAAACTCTTCCCTAATCCCCAATCACAAATCATCAATCCCCAATGTCCTGAAAGCCTGCGCGATCGCGTTATGTTTTTGGGGACTCTCTGGAAGTAAACCAGCTCAAGCGGAGGATGTAAACCTGAAAGTGGGTGTGGTGCAGCGTTTTGGCTCAGAACCCACCGACGAACTGACCCTAAAAGCGACACCTGGGGATAGCTTGAGTTTGCGGTTCTTGGCAGGGGATATGCAACCCCAAACTCTGGAAACTGATCAGGTGACACTGGAGGTGGCGACGCAACCCTTATCCCAACCCGCTTTAGCTGAACATCTAGTCCTCAGCGATCACGCCACCTTTGAAACCGCAGAAGATGCGGCGGATCAGTGGCGTTCACGGGGGATTCAGGTGGAAGTGGTGCAGCCGGAACGCTGGCAAGTCTGGGCGAAACGGGATGTCTATCAGACGCCCCTGCTGCGACGCCTGTTGCTGCAAAGTCTCCAAGCTCAAGGGTACAGCACAGTTAGACTAGAAAGTCAAGTCCTCCCCCAAGTGCCGCGAGTGTCATTTGTGGTGGATGGCTATCGGTATAATCGCCAATGGATAGAGATTGACTCGGAGAATGATTTAATCCAGGTGATTCGCGGTGAAGATAAGCGCAACCCACGTCTGTATGCAGGAAGTCTGAAAATCCAGCCCAATGCTTACGGGACTTACACCCTGGTGAATGACGTTCCCTTAGAAACCTATCTGCGTGGTGTTGTCCCCCATGAAATTGGACCAGGGGCACCATACGCAGCAGTAGAAGCACAAACCATTATTGCTCGCACCTACGCCCTCCGCAATCTGCGTCGATTTACAGCAGACAAATACCAACTCTGTGCAAATACCCATTGCCAAGTCTATCGCGGACTCACAGGAACCGTTCCCACAGCGGATCGCGCGATCGCGAAAACTCAGGGGCTAGTCTTAACTTATAATAATCAGCTCGTAGACGCCTTATATTCCTCCACCTCTGGCGGTGTCACCGCGCCCTTTAGTGATTCCTGGAATGGGTCAGAACGTCCGTATTTAAAAGCCGTGATTGACTCGCCCCAGCCGATTTGGGACTTATCTGAGAAGCCTTTAGGGAATGAACAATACTTCCGCGAATTCATTAACTTGAAAGAAGGATTCAATGAAAGTGGCAGATCTCCCTTCCGGTGGCGGGTAGAAAACTCCCTGGAACAAATTCAGAAAGATTTGCGGCGCTATTTGGAACGAATCAAACATCCCCTAGCCGAGTTTACCACCATCCAACAGATGCAAGTCGTCAAGCGATCGCCCGCCGGACGCATCCTCAAACTGGATGTGCAAACAGATAAGGGTGTGGTTGAACTCCAGAAAAATGAAATCCGTAGTGCCTTTTATCCCCCTCGCAGTACCCTCTTTTACCTTGAACCACTTTACGGTAGCAATAAAGAGGATAAAACCCTGAAAGGCTATGCTTATGTTGGCGGCGGCTTTGGACATGGCGTTGGTTTGAGCCAATATGGTTCCTATAACTTAGCGAATCTTGGTTGGTCAGGGGAGGACATTCTCACGTTTTACTATCCGGGAACCCAAGTTCAACCCTTAAGTGATTCCATTGTTTTTTGGCAAGAACCAGGGAATAGTAAATAAATATCCTATCCGGTTGAATCCGGTTTTCCTCCTGCAAGCGATCGCGGACTAACAGATAGAGAGTTTTCACCTAAATATTGTATTGTAGGGGCGAGTCGCTGCACAAAGTCAGGCGGTGTGAGAATTAACCTATCTCGACTCGCCCTTTTTATGTACGCGGGTCAGCTAATTAAAGGTTGGGATTGTGGTGAAGATAGGGAAAGGAGAACAGGGAATAGAGAACGGTAAACAGTGGTAGTGCGAGCGTCTCGCTCGCTATTTTGTATGGGTTTTTAATAACTGATATCCTCTGGAGGGCGACCCGATCCAATGAATGGCTGGGCGGTGTAAATTGTGGGCGGGTCGCCCCTACAATGTTTTCTGGTAATAGGCGATACTCAGCGGGGAGCGAACCCGAAACCGAACGGCTACCCATCCCGTCATCATTGCCATGCCGGAATCCGGCAAAGCTTTGTTAGTCTAAAAATACATAACCTGCCCATTCCTTTTATCTCACGAACCGCTCATGTCTAGCACCACTTCCCCCCTTATCCAAACGCTAAACCCAGAACGTTGGGCTGGGTGGAGTATGGACTTTATCGGCGCAGGTTATACAGGTTTGTTGGTCAAAAATGGGAAATTTGTCCGCAAATTGAAACCGGGGCGTCATTTCAGCTTCGCTTTACCCCTTCTCGAACAATGTGAACTGGTTCTGGTGGATAGCAAGATTCGCAACCTAGAAATCGTCTCCCAAGGAGATTTCTTATCCCGTGACCAATATTTGATTAATATCTCCCTCAACGTCATGTATCAAGTCGTAGATGCAAGACGAGTCGCCTTGGAACTCTCAGATCCAATTGCAGCCCTCACGAGTGCGGTAAAAGATAGTTTAGGGGTAGCTGTAGGTCAATTGCGGATGGAACAATTAGTTAACCAGGGACGAGTCCATATCCGACAATACCTACTTGACCATGCCGAGATATCCTATTCCCTAGGCTTTGCCCTAGAAGACGTGCGAGTCAGTGATATCAACTTCCCCCAGACGAGGGGAATCATTCGTCAAGTCGAAGGAATGAGCGCCAGACAGGAAGCGGAACACGAAGCCGCCTTAAAGATGCAAATCGCCGAAGCCAGTCGTCCCGTTATCCCCCCACCGCCTATACAGCACGTTAATATTGTTGCACCACAGTCCTCCAATGGGAACCCTGCCGCTTTTGGCACTTCCCCTCAACCCAATTCCTTACCCAGCGCCGAAGAATCCCCAGCAAATCTACCTGTAAGAGATAAACCCGTATTAGCGCCCACGATAATTGCCCAACCCGCTAGTGGAGTACAGGCGCATCTAGTCCACAACGCATCAGGTGCGACATTCAATTTATCCGCCAGCACCTGCACGATTGGACGAGAACCGAATAATACTTTGGTTCTGGATGATGGGTTAAGTTCCCGCTATCATGCTCAGATTACCCAATCCAGAGACGCTCAGGGTCAAATCCAATACCAGTTAATTGATGTGGGTAGTTCTAATGGGACATTTGTTAATGGACAACGGCTTACTCCCCATCAACCTTGTACCCTAACGCCAGGGAATAGTATCCGCATTGGCAATCAGGAATGGACGTTTCGCCCTCACCCCCCAGCCCCCTCTCCCAAGTCTGGGAGAGGGGGAGTCGGATAAATAAAACAGTCAAATCTTGCACATCTGAATTTGTAGTAAACTGAAAGGAAATTATTACAATAGTCCGGTTCCCCTTCTCCCAAGCTTGGGAGAAGGGGTTAGGGGATGAGGGCTGACACAATGGCGAGAATCCGAGGAACAACATCTCAAATCGAAGCAGCCGCCAAGCAACTTCGTCAAACTCAGACTCCAGCAGAACAAAAACTATGGCAAGCCTTGAGAGGACGAAAACTCAATGGCTTAAAATTTCGCCGTCAGCATCCTATTGGGCATTTTATCGTCGATTTCTACTGCCCAGAGTGCAAACTGATTGTTGAAGTTGATGGTAAAATTCATGACTCACAACAGGATTATGATACAACAAGGACAAAACATTTAGAAGCTTATGGTTATCGAGTAATTCGCTGCCAAAATCAAGACGTTATGACTAATCTGGAGGTGGTTTTAGAGACAATTCGTCAGGTTGCCTCTTGTCCATCTCAGGGGACGTTATAAATTCAGAAGCTGACGCGATGTTTAAACGCCTGTGGGATGAAAAGGACGTGAATTAAAACACAGAGGTTTTATTTTATCAATCCATTCAACTTGACAATGGAGGAAACTTTTTTCCCGTACTCAGCAACTCGGCAAAGGCTTCGGCTGATAAGGGCGGACTAAACCAATACCCTTGGATTTCATCACAGTGATGTCCTTTGAGAAAATTCAATTGACTGAGCGTCTCTACTCCTTCGGCGACAACCTTTAACTTGAGACTACGAGCCATTTCTAAAATGGCTTTTGTAATCGCTTCATCGCGGCTATCTTCAGTTACTTTACAGACAAAAGAACGGTCAATTTTTAAAACATCAAAGGGAAAATTTTTTAGCTGAATTAATGCTGAATATCCTGTGCCAAAATCATCGATAGAAATACGAATCCCTAAAGACTTAAATCGCTTTAACGTCGCGATAGCGGTGTCTGGATTTTGCACTAATGTACTTTCGGTTAGTTCTAATTCTAAATACTGGGGCTTCAATCCTGTTTCCTGGAGAATGTCTACGACGAAATTAGCTAAATTAGATTGATTAAACTGACGAGGTGATAAATTCACGGCAATTCGTAAGGGATAAATCCCCTGATCTTGCCAGATTCTGGCTTGCTGACAGGCTTGTCTAAGTACCCATTCGCCTAGTGGCACAATTAGCCCGGTTTTTTCGGCTAAGGGAATAAACTCAACAGGTGAAATAATCCCCCGTTGGGGATGCTTCCAGCGCACTAAGGCTTCCGCCCCTTCAATTTGTCCGGTGAGCAGATTGACTTTCGGTTGATAATAAAGCTGAAACTCCTGCCGTTCTAGGGCTTGACGCATTTGGATTTCTAGCTCAAACGCTTCTTGAGATTTGGCACCAATGGAAGCAATATAAAATTGATAGCGACGATTTCCCAGTTGTTTGGCTTCTTCTCTGGCGACACTAGCGTGTCTAATCAGAGTGTCGAGATCTCGACCATCACGTCCTAAAATAGCAATACCAATGTAGGCAGAGAGAAAGATTTGATCAGAGTCTACCTGAAACGGCAAATCAAACGTCTTTAACAAGGTTTCGACAATTTGAATACTCTCAGGTTTGTGATAATTTCGACTCAAGAGAATGATAAAATGATCACTACCGATTTGAGCGATCGCATCCTGCTGTCCTAACTGACGGTTTAAGCGTTCGACAACGGCTTGGAGTAACTGATCACCAATGGCAAGTCCTAGGGTATTGTTCAGTTGGTTGAGTTGTTCAATCTCCAACGACAACAGGAAAATCTGGAGTTTACCCTGATTTCCCGGTTTCTCTAGCTGATGAAAGCGTTTCTGGAGTAACCGACGATTGGGCAGATTGGGATTGATGATAGACTGCTGTTGGCGTAATTTTACCTTTTGTAATCGCGCCTCGATCGCACTGAGGATTTGGGCGCGAGTAAAGGGCTTGGTTACGTAATCATCTGCCCCCAATGTCATCCCCTGGCGCATATCCGCCTGTTTTGTCTTGGCGGTGAGGAAAATAAAGGGAATCGTCGCCGTTGAGGAGTCTTGTTGTAGGATATGGAGTACACCATAACCATCCAATCCTGGCATCAGGATATCGCAGATAATCAAATCAGGTTGTTTGGTTTGAGCCAAATTTACACCGATTTTACCATTATCGGCACTGAGCGTCTCGAATCCTTCCGCATTCAGTAGTTTAAGTAGATTCCTGTGGATGGCTTTTTCGTCTTCAATTACTAAAATCGTCGTCATGACTATAGCTCGCTGGATATCTCGCCCAATGGGAGCAAGTTGGAAAACGAGGCGAGTATTATCGCTTTCCTGTTGAACACGTTAGAAGTTAGGGGGTAGAACCCAATCCTGGTGAAATTTTGGGCTTGTCGAAGCCAGGAAAAATGATGACTTAGATGTTCGTTGATGGTTATGTACAGTATTTTAAAATTAAACAGTTAAAACCCATAGAAATTCATTGATATTTGTTACTGTTTTTTCTTTTTGTAGAGAAAATAGTTGAGGGTTAATTGTAATTGTTTACGACCCCAAATGTGGATAGTTGTCGCTGTTTTCAGGAAAAAGGCGCGAGTCTCAATTCTACTCTCTAATCCCAGTCTGCTGATGCTGGCATTTTTCCCTGGCGATCGCTGATTAAGGGTAAGCGAACCGTAAACGTTGTACCCACGCCAACGTCACTGGTAACATCAATTTGTCCCTGGTGCAGATCAACACATTGCTTAACAATCGCTAACCCCAATCCTGTCCCCGCGATCGCGCCCACATTGTTTCCCCGATAGAAAAAATCAAACAGGTGGGGTATATCCTCTAACGGGATACCAATTCCCTGATCCTGAATCTCAAAGCAAGCATTCTCTCCCTCACGGGCTAGGTTGAATCGAATCGTACCGCCCACCGGAGAGTATTTAATCGCATTGGATAGCAAGTTAGACAGCATTTGTCGCATCAGTTTTTCATCCACCATTGCAGGTAAACACGTCACTTGACTGACAAAGGTGAGGGTATAGGCTTGATTCTCGTCGTTGGTTAAATGTTTGAGAGTTAAACCCTGCTGAATTTGATCGACTAACCGTTGACAAAAGTCATGAAGTTCCACAGGTGCGGGAGTAAAGGGGAGTTGTTCCCCATCAGCCGTACCGACAAGCTGCATATTTTCCAGCAATTGCAGCATTTGTTGTACTGTTTCCTGAATCAGATGCAACTGTTCCACTTGTTCCGCTTTTGTCCATTGGTAATGTTCCAACAATTCAGCCGTAGACAGAATCGTTGTCAGAGGGGTACGGAATTCATGAGCAGTGATGGATAGAACCTGAGATTTTAAGTCTCCCCGTTGTTTTTCTTGAGCTAAAGCATTCAGAATTTCGGCGTCTGCTGGCTGAGATTTGTCCATTGCTGACGTGAGTTGAGGGTGTTTCGAGAGACTCTCTTGTAGTTGTTGTGCTGACGCTGATGTTGAAGATGGCGTATGAGTGAGGATCTGCTCAACACCCATCACAATCAAGGTTTCAGGAGAAATATCCAGGCGAGTTGCTATATCCTGCAACTTCAGCCAATGGTCATCCGTAAGAGTAATCGCGATCGTTTGCATCTCAGGTTAGTGATTGAGATGCTACCAGTTTAACTTTGAGGATGGGGAGTTGGGGAAGCAAGGGAAGCTGGGGAAGCTGGGGGAGCTGGGGAAGCTGGGGAAGCTGGGGGAGCTGGGGAAGCTGGGGGAGCTGGAACGTCTGTTGTAGGGGCGGGTTTTACCCCATTGGTGTCAACTTAAGGTGAAAGCTCGGTTGAGCAAGGGTGTCGGGTGTCGGGTGTCGGGTGTCGGGTGTCAGGATGGAATTGTCTGTTGGAGGCGAAAAAACCTCACACCTACCACCATTCACCTCACCTATTCAT
>NZ_JAVKEA010000199.1:0-3287 GCF_040221695.1 Coleofasciculus sp. E2-BRE-01
AAATCTTAATAGACTGCACTCTGCAACCTCCACTCCGTCGGTATTTCTGAGCTTTTCAACAAGCTGAGATAGAGGAGCTATTGTCTCTTTTTTATTTGCGTAAAATGTACGCAAATCTAATAATTTTGTCCAAAGTCCAAGTCGTATTGTAAAACAGGTTTTCTGGGAGATAAATCACCCCTTCAATCAAATCCTGCTCCACAAACCACTTGCGAACATCCTTCTCCTTATTTTCGCATTCCCCGAACCCCGTGACGCTGCCCCCGTATCAAGGACAATAGCAGCCTTCCCTTGCTCATGGGTTGATGCCCAAATATGCTGCACCCAACCCCAATCCGCCTTAGTTCCAGGAAACCCTGCCCCTTGGGGAAATCGCCCCCATTCGTCCCCGTCATAATCTTTTTCCTTAAACCAGTCTTGATTCCACATGGGATTAGCTACCACCCGATCAAACTGCGCCAGTTTCCCCCCTTGGCTAAATTTCGGATGGCGGAACGTATCGCCAATCTCGATCTTCCCCTCCATGTCATGAATAATCATATTCATATTTGCCATCGCCCAGGTGTTTCCGGTGTACTCCTGCCCATACAACTGCAACGGCGCAGATTTTTCCTCACCTTGGGACTCCTTTAGCACCAACTGACACTTCACCAGCAAACCCGCCGAACCACAACAGGGGTCATAAATCGCCATTCCTGGCTCTGGCTGCATAATCTTCGCCATGATCATGCCCACTTCCTTCGGCGTATAAAACTCCCCTGCGGATCTGCCCGATCCCTCTGCAAACTTACGAATCAAATACTCATAACTGCGTCCGATTAAATCCGGTTCGACATCCTTTAACCCCAGACGCTTCTCCGAAATTTTTTCAATCAGGTTCGATAGACGGTCATCATCCAAGTCACGCTGTCCGTGAGTTGTGGCATTAAAATCAACCCGATTAATAATTCCATCCAGTAACGGATTAGCTTTGGCAATGTCTCGCAGATAGCCCGTTAACGTCTCTCCAATCTTATCCGACAGCTTACGAATCACCGACCACACCGGATCATCAGGATTTTCCGGTTGTAGAGGCAAGTAAAACCGCACCAGCTTCTGATCCATCGCCACTAACTTAAATGCCTTGGCGCGAGAACCCACTTTCTGGGCAATCCGGTCTAACTCATCATCAAAGACATCACAGAGTCTTTTGGTGAAAATCAACGGCAAAATAAAATCCTTGTATTTCGCGGCTTCCTGCGCCCCGCGAATACTACAGGCTGCATCCCAGATCCAATTTTCTAGGGACTTACCCCCATTCCCATTCCTCTGTGCTTTCTTGCCGTTTTTTTCTGCCATAAATGCTTCTGTTACTGATGAACTTGTAGCTTCTGATTGAGTCGTTGATGAATTTAGTCTAACCACACCGGAACCACAGGCTGACCCGCCTTTAACGATGCGATCGCTTCCTCTAAGTCAAATTCTACTAACTGGAGCGATCACCATGCCCGCTTACCGCTCGCGCTCCTCTGCCTAATGTCCTTCCTATTTTCCGTACCTTGACATTAAGCCGATGAGCGGATTTGAACCGCTGACCGTTCGATTACGAATCGAATGCTCTACCACTGAGCTACACCGGCATCACTTGACTACTATAGCAAGCTTTGGCGCAAGTAACGGCATCTTTTTTCTTCTCTGGCATGAATCCTGTGAGCAGGTTACTCCAAAGATACATTTTTTTATATTACAGCAAGGTTTGGCATAATTCACTGTCCAAGCTGGGGATAGTCATGTCACCATTAAAAGAGGTATGATCAACGAAACTCATGACCCATTCAACCCCAAACAATCGCCAGCCCCAGTCAAAAGCCAAATCGCGACAGATGAGTCCGGAAAAATACGCTCGACTGAAAGCTGAAGCTAAAGCGCCCTACCGAGGACTGAGAAAATTCATCTATGTGGCATTTGCTGCCTCTGGCTTTATTGGCGGACTTGTTTTCCTGGCACAGTTAATTGCAGGTCGAGAAGTGGGGACAGCATTTCCCAATCTGGCGCTACAAGTTGGCATCGTCGCCCTAATGATTTGGCTATTTCGCCTAGAACAACGGGCAGAGCGTAAGCCATAGGTTAAGATTGGCTTGAACTCGACAGATATCTGAATTAGGTAACAGCCAACCTACTTAGATCTTTTAATCTCCAGGTAAAATTTCTAACGCTGTAGAGTTCATCCGAAACGATAGACCAATCCGAATGTTAAAGTTCCCATCAATGGGTATTAGGTTGTTTAGGAATTGTCGGCTCGTTTTATGGAAATCGAACAACGATTGGGTCTATACCAGGTTTTCCTGAAGCTCTACGAGTATCATCGAGGTCTACTCGATGAAATCCTCCAGCTTGAGAAAACGGGGCATAAAACGTTCTCGAGTCGAACAGTTCGCTTTGTCACAGGTATTGTTCAAAGTCAGCGACCTTGTCTGATGACCAATCTGGTAGAGGGAAAAACCCAAACCCTGTTTCAGCCTCAGGGAATTTGGACTATCGGTCGCGATCGTCAATTGGCGATATCGATTCCAGATCCCCACTTATCCCGTCATCATGCGGCGATTTACTATCTGCCAAACAAAGGATATTACCTAGTTGATTTTAAAAGCACGAATGGTACTTATGTCAACGGTGAACCTGTCCACGGGCATATATCGCTTAAGGATGGCGATTGCATTCGACTCAGCACCCTGGCGTTTTACTTTTTCCTCTGCAACGACACCCAAAAGCTCAACCCCACCTCTCCAGAAATTATCGCGAAACTGAAAGCCTCCAAAGCGTCTTCCTCTGTAGAAGCCTCCTCATCCTCAAAGCGAAAAGCCCCAGATGAAGATTTGGAGTTACCCGCAAAAGCCAAAGGCTCTGAAGGGGACTATCACAAAGGGACATCACGATTTTTACAAGAACTATCAAAGTTAGAAGAATTATCTGGAGAACCTGCCTTACCTAAATTAAATTCCCATCAACGCGCAGAAATTTTAGATCGATTTTTCAGTCGGCAAATTCCCAATCCTTGACCTCTCCTGGGAATGAATAGCAAGAAATCCCCCGCTTTCAACACGGGGTAAAGAACTGTAACCAAATCTCTATAGACATCTACGCAAACCTAATCAAAATGCATAGCGATAACCATCCTTACGGTGAATCGGTGTGCAGTAATCCAATCGGGTTGACCTCCTTTTCTTGTCGATAACGAACTCGCCGCGACCGTCTGACATTGGGCAAATCCTAGCGGTGAATGTCCCTTTGTACTTACCTTTAGGGAC